>NZ_JAAGNB010000306.1:0-4596 GCF_010550475.1 Amycolatopsis sp. SID8362 | reverse complement strand
GCTCGCCCACGTCTGCCCCGCCGAGCGCCCGGACGTCGTGATCACCGACCCGGGCGCCCCCGAAGACCAGCGCGCGGCGCTGGCCGAACGCGGCGTGCTGGTGCACGTCGCCGTCCCCACGACCACGGAGAGCCGATGACGACCGCCCCGCCCCGCCCGCGCGCCGCCCGGTTCGCGACCTTCATGTTCTTCGGCCTCAACGGGTTCGGGATGGGCATGTGGGTGGTGCACATCCCGAACGTCGAGCGCGCGACCGGCATCTCGCACAGCACCCTGGGCGCGCTGCTGCTGGTGCTCGGCGGCGCCGCGTTCGCCGGCATGCAGGTGTCCGGCCCGCTCGTCGACAAGCTCGGCCACCGGCGGCTCGTGCCCGCCGCGGGGGTGTTCCTCGGCGTGGCGCTGTGCGCGCCCGGGTTCGCGGATTCGTGGTGGACGCTGGGCCTCGCCCTCGCGCTGTTCGGCTTCGGCAACGGTGCCATCGACGTCGGCATGAACGCCCACGCGGTCGTGGTCGAGCGGGCCTACCCGCGCCCGATCATGGCGGCGTTCCACGCGATGTGGTCGATCGGCGGCGCGATCGCCGCGGCCATCGGCGCCGCGACGCTCGGCGCGGGCGTGCCCACCGGCGTCACGCTCACCGCCACCGGCTTGCTGTGCATCGGGCTTTCCCTGGTGTCGGCGCGGTTCCTGATGGAGCCGTCCGAGGCGCCGGCCGCCGTCGCGGAGGAGCCGGAAGCCGCGCCGGCCCGCCGCCGCACCCCGGGTCGCGTGGTGTGGCTACTCGGCCTGCTGGCGCTCGCGCTGATGCTGTCCGAAGGCGTGGCGAACGACTGGGCCGCGCTGCACATGGAAAAGGTGCTCGGTACGTCGGCCTCGACGGCGGCGTTCGCGTACGGCGCCTTCGCCGTGGCCATGACGACCGGCCGCTTCCTCACCGACCGCGTCGCGGCCTGGGCGGGTCCGGCGGCGATCGTCCGCTACGGCGCCGCGCTCGCGGCGGTCGGCCTGACGATCGCCGCGGCGGCGCCCTGGGTGCCGGTCTCCCTGGTCGGCTGGGCGCTGTTCGGCCTCGGCCTCTCGGGCGGCGTCCCGCAGCTGTTCACGGCGGCGGGCAACCTGGACACCCGTGCGTCCGGCGCGCTGATGGCCCGGGTGGTCGGCCTCGGCTACGTCGGCCTGCTGGCCGGCCCGGCGGTGATCGGCGGCCTGACCCACTGGCTGCCGCTGAACGTGACGTTCGCGCTGCCGGTGGTCCTCTGCGTGCTGGCGGCGTTGTCCGCCGGGGTGCTGAGCCCGAAGCCGGAGCCGGTGGAGCAGCCCGTCGGTTAGTGGTGGACGGCCTCGTGGGCCCGGTCCGCGCCCGTGCTCGGTTCGGTGTGGACGACGACCGCGGTCAGCCGCGGGATCGTGTGTACCAGCCGGTGTTCGACGTCGTGCGCCAGCGCGTGCGCGGCTTCGACGGTCAGGTCCGCCGCCACCGTCACGGCCAGCTCGGCCCGCAGCTGGTGCCCGATCCACCGCATCCGCAGGTCCCGGGTGCCGAGCACGCCCTCGACGTCGCGGGCGGTGCGTTCGGCCAGCTCGACCGACTCGGGGTCGACCGCGTCCAGGAGCCGCCGGAACACCTCCTTCGCCGCGTCGCGCAGGACGAACAGGATGGCGACGGTGATGCCGAGCCCGACGATCGGGTCCGCGATCGGGAACCCGAGCGCGACCCCAGCCGCGCCCGCGACGACCGCGAGCGAGGTGAAGCCGTCCGTGCGCGCGTGCAGCCCGTCGGCGACCAGCGCGGCCGACCCGATCTCGCGGCCGACCTTGATCCGGTAGCGCGCGACGAGCTCGTTGCCGGCGAACCCGATCAGCCCGGCCGCGGCGACCACCCAAGGGTGCCCGACCGGCTCGGGGTGCAGCAGCCGCACCACGGATTCGTACCCGGCGATGGCCGCCGAAGCGGCGACGACCAGCACGACGACCACCCCGGCGAGGTCCTCGGACCGCCCGAGGCCG
Organism: Amycolatopsis sp. SID8362; assembly: GCF_010550475.1. Taxonomy (NCBI): domain Bacteria; kingdom Bacillati; phylum Actinomycetota; class Actinomycetes; order Pseudonocardiales; family Pseudonocardiaceae; genus Amycolatopsis; species Amycolatopsis sp. SID8362. The sequence goes on along the minus strand of NZ_JAAGNB010000306.1, from coordinate 2,589 downwards.
TAGGTGTAGCGCCGGGTCGCGGCCCGGCGGCCGAGCAGGAACGCGATGCCGAGCGGCACGGCGGTCAGCGCGTCGGCGAAGTTGTGGATGGTGTCGCCCAGCAGCGCCACCGACCCGGTGACCAGCACGAGCCCGAGCTGCGCGACGGCGGTGACGAACAGCGCGGCGAAGGACCACACGAGCGTGCGCACCCCGCGCCGGCTCGTCTCGAGGGCGTGGTCGAGGCGGTCGGTGCTGTCGTGGCTGTGCGGGCGCCACCGCGAGTGGCGGTGGCCGTGGCCATGTCCGGTCATGATGGCAGTCTATCTGCGCAGGCACGCAGATACGCAAGTAGTAGGGTTACCGCCATGCACGCCTCGCTGCCGGAGTTCGACATGCCCACCGAAGAGCAGGTCCACCTGGCCGCGGAGTCGTTCCGCCTGCTCGCCGACCCGACCCGCATCAAGGTCCTCTGGGCGCTGCTGCAGGGCGAGTCCTCGGTGGCCTGCCTGGCCGAACTGGCGGGCGCGGCCCCGACGGCGGTGAGCCAGCACCTGGCGAAGCTGCGCCTGGCAGGCCTGGTGAAGGGCCGCCGCGAGGGCACGTTCGTCTACTACTCGGCGGCGGACAACCACGTCCGCGGCCTCCTGGCCCAGGCCCTGCACCACGCGGAACACGTGGACCGCGAGATCCCGGCGGGCGACCACGCCCACCACCCGGCCTAGCCGACCGGCTCCTGCAGCTCCGTCACCCAGCCCGCCGGGTCCGCCGGGCAGTCCAGGTACAACTCCCGCTGTGCCCCCGCCGAAGCGAGGCCGTGCTCGGCGGTCCACCGGACCACCGCCTGCCAGCTCGGCAGGACGCCGTCGATCGGGCCGCGGTGGACGAGCGTCGCCGCGCGCGTGGCCGGCAGGTCCGCCACCGACAGGCCGTTCAGGTCGCCCGGGCCGACCGACGCCGGGATCGCCGCGTGCACCACGACCTCGTCCTCCGCGCGCTGCTCGTAGTAGCACGTCAACCGGCCGGCCGGGGTGACGTCCGCGGTGGGCAGCCGGCGGCCGAGTTCCGCGCACAGCGGGCGGACGACCGGGCCGATCGACTCCGGGGCGAACGACGCCGCGAGTCCGGTCAGCTCGACCACGCGCACCGCCGGCAGCTGCTTGACCACGACGTCGGGCGCGTCGATCGTCCGCAACCGTGCCTCGACCTGCGCGAGCCGCGCCGCGCCTTCGGCCAGCGACGCTTCCAGCTCCGCCCGGCGGAGCGTGAGCATGCCGCGCACCTGCTCGACCGTGATCTCGTCGGCCAGCAGCGTGGCGACCTGATCGAGCGTAAAGCCGAGGTCCTTCAGCGCGACGATCCGGTTGAGCCGCGCCAGCTGGCCCGCGGTGTAGCTGCGATAGCCCGTCGCGGGGTCGACGCGGGCCGGGCGCAGCAGCCCGAGCGCGTCGTAGTGGCGCAGCATCCGCACCGAAACCCGGCCGTGGCGGGCGAAGTCGCCGATCGAGAACACCACCCGATCATTCCCCAGCCGGGGTGAACCCGCCGACGATCGCCGCGGCGAGGTCCGCGAACGCGAGCGCCGTGCCGTCCTCGTGCGCGGGGCCGACGACCTGCAGCCCCACCGGCAGTTCGCCACCGGCCGGCGCGCTCACCGCGGGCAGCCCGGGCAGCGACGCCTGCGCGATCCAGAACGGCTGGTCGGCGTAGCGGTCGCCGAGGTCCCGGAACGCCGTCGTGAAGACGGCCGGGCAGAGGAAGACGTCGACGTCGCGGAAGTACCGCTCCCAGGCCGCCGTGAACGCCAGCCGCCGCCGCTCCTGCTCGCCGGCGCCGTCGAGTTCGCCGTTCGCGAAGAACAGCTCGACCTGGAAGCCGAACGCTTCGGCCTGGCCGACGGGATCGACGCCGTCCGGCCAGCCTTCGCGGATCTCGACGCCCGCGCGGGCGAGCGCGTCGACGGCGTCCGACAAGACCTTGCCCACTTCGGCGGTCACCGGGCAGGCCGGGTCGTCGAGGACCACGCCGGCGCGGAAGTCACCGAGCCGGTCGCGGCGGGAAGGCGTCAGTGGCCGGGACGCCGTTACTTCCAGCGCGAGCCGGAGATCCGCGGCCGACCGCGCGAGCGGCCCGACGGCGGAGGGGAACTCCCGGCTCGGCGCCGGTGCTCCCGGTGGCTGGAACCCTTGCAGCGAAACGGTTCCCGCGGTCGGCTTGAGGCCGTAGACGCCGCAGTACGCCGCCGGGATCCGGATCGAGCCCGCCAGGTCCGAGCCGTAGTCCAAAAAGGACAGGCCGGCGGCGAGGGCGGCCGCCGCGCCGCCGCTGGAGCCGCCGGGGGTGCGCGTGCGGTCTCTCGGGTTGAGTGTCCGCCCGTAGAGCGGGTTGGCGGTCTGCCCGAAGTCGGCGAGCAGGTGGTGCGCGTTCGTCTTCCCGGCGACGATCGCGCCCGCGGCCCGCAGCCGTTCGACGACCACGGCGTCCCGGTCCGCGCGGTGACCGGCGAACGCGGGCTCACCCCACGTCGTCGGCAGCCCGGCGACGTCGAAGGCCTCCTTGACCGTGATCGGCACGCCGTGCAGCGGCCCGGTGGCGGCGCTCCGATCGGCC
>NZ_JAAGNB010000246.1:0-8100 GCF_010550475.1 Amycolatopsis sp. SID8362 | reverse complement strand
GCGAGGAGCTGTTCCAGCCGCCCGGCGTCGGCCGCGGTGCCGGTCTCGCCGAGACCCGCGACGGCGCCGAGGGAGATGGGCAGCGCGCGGTAGCGCGCGGCGGGGTCGCCGCCTGCCTGGCGGACGAGGAACTGGGCCATCGTGCGGACCGCCGACGAGCGGTCTGCCAGGTGGGCTTCGACGGTGGCCTGGTCGACGAGCGTCAGCGCGCGCATGCGGACCTTCGGCGGGCCGGCGTCGAGCAGCTCTTCGACGAACTCGCCGCGGTCGAGCAGCGCGTTGCCGCACAGCGCCCGGACCACGAGGTCGCGGTCCCGCCGGGCGATGCGGCGGAGGCGTTCGCGGGGATCAGGTCGAGCGCTGTTTCGTGGGCCCAGCGGCGGCTTTCCGGTCTTCCAGCGCCAGCGCGGCGTCGAGCAGGAGCGGCAGGTTGTCGCGGAACAGATTGGTCATCCAGCCGTCGACCTGCCGCCGGCGCAGGACGCCGATCAGGGGCAGCAGCTCGCGGAGGGAGCGTTCGTCCAGTTTGGACAGCGCGGCTTTCCGCGCCGCCTCCCGGACGGGCTCCACCCAGTCGACGCAGCGGATCAGCAGCAGCGGCAACGCTTCCGGATCGTCGCTCGCCGCCAGCCGCTCGACCGCGGCCTGCCGCACCCACCCGCTTCCGTCGCAGGCGGCTTCCGCCAGCACCTCGCGCCGGAGCCGGCGGCCGAGGTCGGCGGTGCGGAACCGGAGGGTGGGCCGCCACCAGCGCCGCACGGCGAGGTCGAAGTCCGCCCACCGGCGGACGTCACCCCCGGCGAGCGACTCCAGCTCCTCCTGCGACAGCGGCGAATCGAACACCCCTTCAGCGTGGCAGGGGTGTCGAGCCGATTTCAGGCCAGTAGCGCCTGGACCGCCGCGGCGGCGTCCGCGATCGCGACCGGGTTCTGCTCGCGCGTGGCCAGGCTGCGGACCGTCACGTTGCCGGCCGCCCAGTCCTCCTGGCCGACGATCACGACCGCGGCCGCGCCCGCCTTGTCCGCGCGGGTCAGCTCCTTGCCGAGCTTGCGGTGCTCGATCGGCGTCGACGTCCGCAGGCCCGCCGCACGCAGCGACCGCGCGACCGTGCGGGCTTCGTCGGCGAGGTCCTCCGTCACCGGGATGACCATGACGTCGACCTCGCTGCGCGGCGCCGGTGTCAGGCCGTGGGTGGTGAGGAAGTCGATCAGCGTGACATCGCCCATGCCGAAGCCGATCCCCGGGATCTGCTGCGGCGTGAACATCGACGCGAGGTCGCTGTACCGCCCGCCGCCGAACAGCGCGCGGCGGTTCTCCGGCGAGGTGTCGAAGACCTCGAACACGGTCGACGTGTAGTACGCCAGCCCGCGCACGATCATCGGCTCGTACTTCACCAGGTCCTTGGCACTGCTGTTGAGCACCTTCACCAGGTTCGACTGTTCCCGGACTTCGGCGGGGATCTCGTCGAGCAGTGCCTCGCCCATGTCGAGCGTCTCGGCCAGCTTTTCGAACTGCTTGTCCGACAACCCGATCTCGCCGGCGCTCTCGGCGAGCTTCTCCCGCGGGTACTTCTCCCACCGGTCGACCAGCGCGAACACCTGCGCGAGGTGGTCCTCGGACACCCCCGCGACGTCGGTGAGCGCCGACGTCAGCAGGTTCCGGTCGTTGACGCGCAGCACGAACATGTCCGGCGTCGCCCCGAGCGCGGTCATCAGGTCGTGCACCAGCTCGAAGATCTCGATCTCACAGTTGGCGCTGTCCGACCCGAAGATGTCGGCGTTGATCTGCCAGTGCTCCCGCACGCGCCCGCGCTGGGGCGCCTCGTAGCGGTGGCAGTTCGGGTGGCTGTACCAGCGGACGGGGAAGGAGAGGGACTTCGCGCTCCCGGCGATCATCCGCGCCACCGACGGCGTCATTTCGGGGCGCAGCGCCAGCCGCCGCCCGCCCTTGTCGGTGAGGGTGTAGAGCTGCTTGTCCGCGATCTCCTGTCCGGACTTCCGCTCGTAGATCTCGGCGGACTCGAGGATCGGCCCGTCGTAGCGGAGGAAACCGCGGCGCTCGAGGACGTCGTAGAGATGACCGAACACCTGGGTCCGCACGGACATTTCGGCGGGCAGGAAGTCCCGGGTCCCCTTGTAGGGCGCGGTCGGCAGGTATTCAGGCACGTCCTCAAGCTTAACGACCGGGTTCGTCAGGCGAAGGCGACCCCATAGGCGGTGAGCAGCATCGCGGCGGCGAGGAGGAGCGCGCCGGTGGTCGTGACGCGGCTGCCGAGCTTGTTCCGGTTCGGGAGGAGGTGGAGGAAGAAGCCGCCGGACTGGGCGAGGATGCCGAAGAGGAGCAGGAAGCACGTGGTCCAGAGGGTGGGGTCGGTCAGTGCTGTGCGGCTGAGGATTTGCAGGGTGACCAGGGCGAGGACCAGGAGGACGCCGGCGTGGGCGTGGCCGGCTCGGAACATCGCTCGCTGGTGGTCGGTGAGTTTGCGGTCTCTCAGGACGCCCATGAGGGCGTAGCCGCCGTACATGACGGTGGGGAGTGAGATCAGGGCGATCACCGTGAAGAGCTGGGTGGGGCCGTGCATCGGGGACTCCTCGGGTTGGGTGGCGCTTACTGTAACACTGTTTTAAAACGCTGTCATCGAACTGGGCATTCCCCGATTGGGGAGGTGGGGTGGTGCGAACGGTCCGTTCGCGGTTAGAGGGAGAGCGACCGATCATGTCAGAGGTGGAACGATCGGTCTTTCCGGGGAGAGAACGAACGGTCTTGCTGGGTTGCGGGATAACGACTGGTCGGGTCACAGGGAGAACGACTGGTCAGGCTTCAGGAAGAACGACCGGTCGTGCTACGTCGAGAACGACCGGTCTTGCTGTGGCGAGAACGAACGGTCCCGCCTCGCGCCGGCAGAACGACCGGTCGTGCCGGAGAGGGAACGACCGGTCGTTCCCGCGCTGGCGGAACGACCCGTCGTTCCGTAGGGGAGAATGACCGGTCCCTCCCTGTGCTGGCGGAACGACCGATCATGCTGCAGGGAGAACGAACGGTCTCGCTACGGGAGAAGGACCGGTCACGCTGCGCGTTGGCAGAACGACCGGTCGGGCTGCGGGGAGAACGACCGGTCGGGCCTGAAACAGAACGACCGGTCACCCTGCAGTCTCGGGCTACGTGGCGGCGCGCCCCTGGGCCAGCACCAGCAGCGGATTACGCAACGCGCCCAGCGACGCCAGCGGATCCCCCTCGACAACGAGCACGTCCCCCGCCAACCCCGCCTCAAGCCGCCCGGTCACTTCACCCAAACCGAGACCCTCCGCGGAATCGCACGTCGCGATCTCCAGAATCCGCCGCCGCGAAAACCCGAGCCACTCGTACAACTCCAACGCCCCCACCGGATCGTCGAACACCGACCCCGGCAACCCCGCGTCCGTCCCGGCCAGCAACCGCACCCCGTGCTCCTCCAGCCACGGCAACCGCCCGTACATCGCCGTCGCCGCCGGCTCGCCCAGTTTCTCGACGATCACCCGCCAGTTCCGGCTGCTCGTCGAACAAGCCGAAATCCCCGCCGCGGCCATCCGCGCGGCCACCGCGTCCCGCCGGTCGAACGTCCGCGGTCCGGTCAGGAAGCTGCAGTGCTCCACCGTCGACACCCCGGCCGAAACCGCCGCCGCGATCGCGTCCGCGCCGTGCGCGTGGGCCGCCACCGGCAACCCGTGGGCAGCCGCGTGCGAGACGATCACCGAAAGCTCCCGCGAGGAGAACTGCGACTCCCACATGTCCGCGCCGCCCTCGGTGATCTGGCCGCCGCTCGCCATCACCTTGATCACGTCCGCGCCCGCCGCCGCGTTCGCGTCGATCAGCGCGCGGATCGACGCGTCCGAAGTGACCGCGCCGCCGAAGAAGTGGCAGTGACCGTCCGGCACCGTCAACGGCGGGCCCGACACCAGCAGCCGTGGCGCCACCTCGCCCGCGAACGACGACCGCACGGCCGCGCCCAGATGACCCCGGTCGCCGAGGTCCCGGACCGTCGTCACACCGCTGCGCAACATCGACGTCAAGCGCGAACGCGCGTCCGACAACGGAAATTCGAAGTGCGCCAGCATCTCCCGCGACGCGTCGAAAGCCAGGTGCACGTGGGCGTTGAACAACCCGGCCAGCGCGGTCCCGGTCGGGAAGTCGTGGCGAACCGCGTCCGGGGCGGCCTGCGCGACGACGTCCGCCCGCGCGCCCGCCGCCACGATCACGCCGTAGCGGATCAGCACGGCGCCGTCGCGCACCGGGGCCGACGGGCGGGGCAGGACCCGGCGGGCCGTGATCAGCGTGTCCACGTCACGACTCCAGCGCCGCCGACAGCGCGAGCAGCGGCCGGACGTCGGATTCGATGTCGTCCGCGTGGGCCGGCAGGACCTGCTTGGCGCGGCCGTCGTTCTCCTCGCCCGCCGCGTGCCGCGCCAGCGCCGCCTTCAACGCGGCCGCCGCGGCGGCCGGGTCCGTCGCCACCGTCTCGCCGAAGTCCGCCGCCAGGTACGGCGACAGCTGGACCAGCCCGTCCCGGATCTCGATGACCCGCCGGTAGTGCACGCGGTGGACGCCGCGCGGGGAGAACCGGTCGCGCCGCGGCGGTGTGCGCAGGACGATGCTCGGGAAGGCGTGGACCAGCGCCGTCCACAGTGGAGCGAGGGCCTGGTGCTCGCGCCGGTGCTGGCGGCGGCGACGCAACGCCGAAAGCCGCGCCCGCACGCCCGGGTAGGTGACGCCGGCCAGGAACAGCACGCCGCCGATGATCACGAACGGCACGCCGAGCAGCAGCAGGACCTTCACCACCGGTCCGAACGCCCACGCCACCACGACGTACAGCGCGCGGAAGATGCTGCCCGCCGCCGCGGCGGCCATGCCGATCGCGCTCAGCTTGAGCCCGATCCGCAGGTTCCGGTCGGCCACCTTGAGGTACCGCAGGATCCACGCCGAGCATGCGATCAGGCCGTAGATCAGGTACACCCCGGCGCCGAGGTAGAACAGCGCGATCCCGCTGTCGTGCACCGTCGACGGCCCCAGCGGGAGGCCGCGCAGCTCCGGCGGCGTCACGGCCATCGCGACGATCATCAGCGTGATCGCCGCCACCAGCGGTACCAGCTCGGCCGTCACCCGGCGGTACCGGCGGGGGCCCAGCGCCGAGCCGAGGAAGAAGACCACCAGCGCGCAGATGCCGCACGCCAGCAGCGCGTTGTTCGCCACCCGCGCCGCGCCGCGGCCGAGGAGCGCGTCCACCTCGTCGGAGATCGCCGTCTGCTGCAGCAGGAACGCCGCGGCGAAGCCGGCGACGCACGCCGTCACGGCCCAGTTCGGCACCGTCGGCGCACGCGTGACCTGGTAGATCCGCCACGCGAGCGCGGCGGCGAACAGCACCAGTGCCACCACGTTCACCGGACTGAAAAGTGTGCTCACAACCACCCTTGGTGATCGCCGAGCGCCCCCTGGATCCGGCGGAGATCCCGGTCCGCGGCGCGCCGCGGGATCGTGTAGTTCAGGACCGACGCCCACTCGAGGATGATGGTCGCGACGGTCTCGGCTTCCCACTCGTGCGCGTCATCGTAGGACGACCGGCGCAGGGCGCGGTGCACGGCATCCGGGTCGAGGTCCGGGGCGGGGCCGCGCAGGAAGTCCGCCGGCTCGGCGTCGCCGTGCGGGTGGTGGTCGGCCAGCATGTGGCCGAGCTCGTGCAGGATGATGTGGTCCTGGTGCGATTTCGTCGTTTCGGCCTGGTAGAAGATGTAATCCGCGGACGACGTCGCGATCCAGCAGCCGAACGGGCCGGGCACTTCGAGCGGGTACGCCATCAGCCGGATCGGCTTGCCGCGCTGCTCACCCAGCCGCGCGCACAGCACCTCGACGTCGAGCGGGGGGCCGATGTCGAGGTCCTTGAGCAGTTTCCGGCACCGGCGGCGCAGCTCCCGCTCCTTCATCGCGCGGCGTCCTCCGGGTTCCGGCCCTCGCGTTCGGCCCGCTCGTAGCGCTCGACGAGGTCCAGAAGGTCCATCACCTGACGGCGGCCCTGCGGCGACAGCTCCTGCGCCCGCATCGCCATCAGCTGGGCCTCGCCCGCCGGGGGCGCGGCCGCTTCCTCGTCGAAGAAGTACGTGACCGGCACGCCGAACAGCCGGGCCAGCGCTTCGACGTAGTGGATCTTCGGGTTGACCCGCTTCCCGGTCGCCAGCTGCTGCAGGTAGGCGGGCGACATCGCCGGCCCGCCCGCGCGCTCGACGGCCGCGGAGATCTCCCGGTAGCTGTGCGGCGCGCGGCCGTCCAGCCGCGCCGCGTCGATCAGGGCACTCAGCCGTTCCGCGAAGGTGCGTTCCCGTGCCATCCCCGCCCCCTAGGTTTCCGCCGTGAAAATTCTAGCCGGGAAACCACTGTACGCACACGTTGACAGCTATCGTATGCAGTGGTTTACAGTTGGCACGCCTCTCGTCCGGCGATCCGTGCCCTGGGGGTGTACGGAACGGCTGGACGAGGGGCTTGTCGCGCCTCCGGCTCGTCATGATCGGCGGTCTGTAGTACGCTGCACAGGCCAAGGTCGATCGCCCTCGGGAGGATCCCTTGGCCACGGCCTGTTGCCGGAGGTCGACCCCCAGGGCTTCCGGTGACAGGCCCCCTTATTTTCCGGGTTTCCCTCAGTCCAGCAGGGTCGCGGCCAGCGTGCCGCCCAGTTCCACGCACGCATCCAGCGTCTTTTTGTCCGGTTCGCCCGTGCTGATCACCGGCGCCGCCGCCTGGGTCCACGCCAGGCCCGTGGTGATGGCGCGCAGCTGCCGTTCGGTCCCCGACGTGTCGCTGCCGCCGTGGATCCAGTACCCGAACGGGCGACCCCGCGTCGTGTCCAGGCAGGGGTAGTAGACGGTGTCGAAGAAGTGCTTCAGCGCGCCGCTCATGCTGCCCAGGTTCGCCGGCGTGCCCAGCAGGTAGCCGTCCGCTTCGAGGACGTCGGGGACGGTCGCCGCCAGTGCCGCGCGGCGGACGACCTCCACCCCCTCGACGTCCGGGTGCGTCGCCCCCGCGAGCACGGCCTCGAACAGCGCCTGCGTCGACGGCGACGGCGTGTGGTGCACGATCAGCAGCCGCGGCATCAGGCGAGCAGCTCCTCGACGTCGGCCCGCACCGCCACCAGCCGCTCCTGCGCGGCCCCGCGCGCGTCCGCGAGCGAGCCGGTGACCGGCGCCACCACCTGCAGGTACGCCTTCAGCTTCGGCTCGGTGCCGGACGGCCGGATCACCACGCGCACGCCGTCGCCGGACAGGCGCACGACGTCCGCGTCCGGCAGCAGGTCCTCGAGCGCGACCTCGGCACCGCCCAGCAGCGACGGCGGAGACTGCCGCACCTTCGCCATCAGCTGCCCGCGGACGGCGAGGTCGGTGACGCGCAGGGAAACCTGGTCGGTCAGGTGGACGCCGTGGCGCTGCGCCAGCTCGTCGAGCACGTCCAGCGGCGTGCGGCCCTGCGCCTTGAGCTGCGCGGCGAGCCCGGCGGCCAGCGTCGCGGCGGCGATGCCGTCCTTGTCGCGCACGAAACCCGGGTTCACGCACAGGCCGAGTGCCTCTTCGTAGGCGAACACCAGCCCTTCGCCGGCGCGCACCAGCCACTTGAACCCGGTCAGCGTCTCGGCGTAGCGGGCGCCTTCGGCCTTCGCGATCTCGCCGAGCATCGACGACGAGACGATCGTGGTGGCCACCAGCGGGTCCGGCAGCAGCGTGCGGTCCACTGTGGACAGGACGTACGAGCCGAGCAGGACGCCGGTTTCGTCGCCGCGCAGCATCCGCCACGAACCGTCGCGCTCGCGCACGCCGAGGGCGCAGCGATCGGCGTCGGGGTCGAGCGCGATCGCCAGGTCGGCGTCCACATCGGACGCCAGCGCCAGCAGCAGGTCCGTGGCGCCCGGTTCTTCCGGGTTCGGGAACGACACCGTGGGGAAGTCCGGGTCCGGAGTGGACTGGGCGGTCACCAGGTGCAGGTCGGTGAACCCGGCCCGCTCGAACGCCGCGCGCAGCGTCTCGGCGCCGACGCCGTGCAGCGCAGTCGCGGCCACCCGCACCGCGCGCCCCGCGCCGAGCGGCA
>NZ_JAAGNB010000191.1:0-10688 GCF_010550475.1 Amycolatopsis sp. SID8362 | reverse complement strand
GCGGGATCGCCGCCGCGAGCCACCACGGTCCCCGCGACGGCCGGCCCGGCATCCACCGCCAGTACGGCGGCGGCCCCGGCGGCAACCACGACGGCCGCGGCCCGGGCTTCCGCGGCGGCCAAGGTCAAGGCCAAGGCCACCAGAGCCAGGGCCAGGGCAGCGGCGACGGCATCTGACCCACCCGGGGGAGTGTGGTCTGCACCACCGACCCCCCGCTCAGATCACGGAAGCATCACGGGCGGGGTACGGTGTCCCGGATGCGAAGCGCCTCCGCAGAACTCCCCAACGCCGCCGGTGCGCTGCCGGCGGCTGTGCCCGTCACCCGTCCGTGGGTCCTCCCGGCGGGTGCCGCGGTGGCCTCCGCCCTCGTGTTCGCCCTGGTCAGCCACCATCTCATCGATGACACCTACATCACGCTGTCCTACGCGAAGAACCTCGCCTTCCACGCCCACTGGGGCCTGATCGAGCAGGGGACGGCGAACACCGCGACGTCGCCGCTGAACGTCCTGGCCCTCGGCGCGGTCACGTTCGTCGTCCGCGACGCCGTCCTCGCCGCCGGGGTCGTGTTCGTCGTCGCGCAGGTGCTGCTCGTGCTGGGGCTGCGCCGGCTCGGCGAGCGCACCGGGCTGCCCGCCGCGTTCGCGCCGCTGACGTTCGCGTTGCTGCTGGTCAACCCGCTGCTGCTGTCGTCGGTCGGGCTGGAGGTCGCGCTCGGCGCCACCGGCGTCGTCTGGGCGCTCGTGCACGCCGGCGAGCGCCACGCGGGACGGCTGGGTGTCGTGATCGGGCTGCTCGCGCTCGTCCGGATCGACCTGCTGCTGATCGCGGCGGTGCTGTTCGCGGCGCGCCGCGAGTTCTGGGTGGGCATCTGGCGGACGGCGTTCTCGGCGCTCGCCGTGATGCTCCCGTGGTTCGGCTTCAGCTGGCTGGTGCTCGGCTCGGCCGTGCCGGACACGCTCGTCATCAAGATCAGCCAGCAGTCGTGGGGACCGTTCAGCTTCACGAACGGCCCGCTGCTCTACTGGCGCAACTTCCCGACCGCGGCCGCGCTGTCGTTCCTGCCGCTGCTGCTCGCCGGCGTGGCCGGGGTGGCCTGGGTCGTCCTGTACCGCCGCGGCTCCGAAACCGCCCGCCGCCTGACGCCGTTCGCCGCGCTCGCCGTCGCGGGTGCCCTGCACTATGTCGCTTACAGCCGCCTCGGCGTGCCGCCGTACCACTGGTACTACGCGCCCAGCATCATCGGCGCGACGGTCTTCCTCGCCGCCGGCGCCTCGGCGGTCCCGGAACGGGTGCGCCGCGGGACGTGGACGGCCGCCGCCGCGGTGGTCGCGGCCAGCGTCGCCGTGTACGCGATGCCGGGTCTTCCGCGCCAGTTCGCGCCGATCACCAGCAACCACGCGTCGACGACGGAGTACCGCGAGATCGGCCAAGAGCTGGCGGCGATCGCGCACGGCCGCAAGGTGGAGACGGCGGGCGAGGTCGGCGCGCTGGCCTACGCGTGCGACTGCGAGCTGGTCGACGAGTTCTCCGACCGCGGCGCGGTCGACCCGGCGATCGCCGAGACGAAGCGCCGCAGCGGCGACATCGGCCGCGCGCTGCTGGAAGCCAACTTCCACAACTTCGACCACAGCGTCGCCCCGATCAGCCCGGACCTCGTCCTGGCGACGACCCGCCGCGCGCCCCCGCCGGCGGCGCTGGCGAGCTGGCGGATCGACTCACCGTGGATGGGCAGCCAGAACCTCTACCTGGTGCCCGCCCACGCCGCGGGGAGCTGAACTCAGGCATCCGCCGTCCGCCGGATGCCCAGCCGCCGCCTGGTCAGCTTCACGCCGAGGAGGACGCTGCCCGCGGTGAGTGCGGTGTCGAGGACCGGCACGACGTCGACCGGCAGCGTGAACGCCAGCACCACGACGGCGCAGCCCAGCAGGAGGCACCCGACGCCCCACCAGAGCGTCGCCGACCGCCAGCGCTCCCGGAACGACCGGGAAAGGCCCCACAGCCCTTCGAGGTGTTCGGCGCGGGCGGGTTGGAGCGCGCACACCGCCCGGAACAGCAGTGGCCGCCGTCCGGCGACCAGGCTGGCCAGCAGCACCACCCCGAGCGGGAGCGTGATCCAGGCGCTGCGGACGAGCAGCAGCCGGGCGTCGCCGGAGAACACCGCCACCGCGCCGTTGACCAGCAGCACGGCCAGCACGAACGCGCTGACCGGGTCGATCCGCCGGTGCCGCGCCAGGACGTACCCGGTCCGCAGCACCGGTGGCACGGCGCTGACCAGCAGCGCCCAGAGCGCGTCGACCTCGAAGGAACGCAGGACGTAGTACAGCGCCATCGGGAGGGCGACGTCGCGGAGCAGCATCATGAGTCCGGCGCGTTCGCTCGTCGTAGTCGTCATGGTGACAGTCTGTTGCGGCTGGCTGACGACCACATCGGCGTGGAGACCGGGCCCGGATGGAACTCCGGGTCAACCCGCGGGTGGATACCTCAGATCGGCAGCTTGCGGAAGATCGGCCGCGGCACGTGCCGCAGCGCCGACATCACCAGGCGGAACTGCGCCGGCGCCCACACGAGGTCCTTGCCCGCCCGCGCGGCCGCGACGGCGGTCTCCGCCACCTGCTCGGCCGTCTGCGCCAGGGGGGCGTCCTTCAGGCCCTCGGTCATCTTCGTCTTGACGTGGCCCGGCCGCACGACCGTCACCCGCACGCCGGACGGCGCGAGCGCCTCGCCCAGGCCCAGGTAGAACCCGTCGAAACCGGCCTTCGTGGAGCCGTAGACGAAGTTGGACCGCCGGACGCGCTCGCCGGCCACGGACGACAGCGCGATCACCGTGCCGTGGCCCTGCGCCTTGAGCTTCTCCGACAGCGCGACGCCGACCGACACCGCCGCCGTGTAGTTCACGGTCGCCAGCTCGACGGCCTTCGCGTGGTCCTGCCAGACCTCTTCCGGGTCGCCGAGCAGGCCGAACGCCACGACCGCCACGTCGATGTCGCCGCCCTCGAACGCCTTGGCCAGCACGCCCGGGTGCGACGCCGTGTCCTTGGCGTCGAAGTCCACGGTGGACACCTCGGCACCGCGGTCCTTCAGGCGCTGCGCGGCCGCGTCGAGCCGGGGCGACGGCCGCGCGGCCAGCACGACCCGCAGGGGCTTCTCGGCCAGGTACTTCTCGGCGATCGCCAGCGCGATGTCGGACGTGCCGCCGAGCAGGAGCAGGGACTGGGGGTTGCCCACCGCGTCGATCACAGTTCGAGCCTCCGGCTCATGTCAGAGGCGAAAACGCCTTCGGGGTCAACGGAAGCGCGGATCTTGCGCCATTCTTCGAGCCGCGGGTACATCTTCGCGAACGTCTCGGGCGTGGTGCGCGAGTCCTTCGCGGTGTACAGCCGCCCGCCCAGCTCCAGGACGTCGTCGTCCAGCTCCTGGCAGAAGCGGCCGAGGCCCGGCTTGATCGGGAAGTCGACGCAGACCATCCAGCCCGGGTGCGGGAACGACAGCGGCGCCGCGTTGCCCTCGCCCATCCGCTTGAAGACGTTGAGGAAGGACACGTGCCCCGACTCGGCGATCTTCCGGACGATCTTCCGCAGCGGCTCGTGCGCGTTCAGCGGCGTCGAGAACTGGTACTGCAGGAAGCCCTTGGAGCCGTAGGCGCGGTTCCACTCGCCGAACATGTCGAGCGGGTGGTAGAAGGCCGTGAGGTTCTGGATGACACCGCGGGCTTCCTTGGGCGTCTTCCGGTAGTACAGCTCGCCGATCCCGCCGAAGGTCAGCTTGTTGGCCAGGCCGTTCGGGAAGATGTCCGGCAGCGTCGCGAGCTGCGGGGCGTCGAACTTGAGCGGGTTCGCGCGCAGCTTCGGCGGCAGCTCGTCCAGCTTGGCCAGCGACCCGCGGCCGAAGGCGGCGCGGCCGAGCTTCGGGCCGGTCGAGATCGTGTCGAACCACGCCGACGAGTACGTGTACTTGTCGTCGGAGCCGTTGCTGACCAGCTCGAGCGTCTCGTCGAGGTTGTTCGTGCGCTCGTTGTCCGCGAGGAAGTACGCGGTCTCCGTCTTGGTCATCCGGATCGTGGCCCGCACGATGATCCCGGTCAGGCCGATGCCGGCGACCGTCGCCCAGAACAGCTCGGCTTCCGGGCCCTCCGGGGTCAGCGTGCGGATCTTGCCGTCCGCGGTGATCAGGTCCATCGACACGACGTGGTTGCCGAAGCTGCCCGCGCTGTGGTGGTTCTTGCCGTGGATGTCGTTGGCGATCGCGCCGCCGATCGTCACCTGGCGGGTGCCCGGGAGCACCGGGACCCACAGGCCGTGCGGCAGCGCCTCGCGCATCAGCTGGTCGAGGCTGACGCCGGCGTCCAGGTCGACCAGCGCGGTGTCCGGGTCGATCGAGTGGATGCGGTTCAGCGCGGTCATGTCGACGACCAGGCCGCCCGCGTTCTGCGCCGGGTCGCCGTAGGAGCGGCCGAGGCCGCGCGCGATGACACCGCGCTCGCCGGCCTGCGTCACGGCGCGAGCGATGGCTTCGACGTCCGCGGTGCTCAGGACGTCGGCGGTGGTCGGGGCCGTCCGCGCCCAGCCCGTGAGCGTGCGTCGCTGTGTCTCGGGTACATGGGTCACTCGACCAGGGTAGCCACGCCGAACGACGCCCGGAACGTGACCCTGAAGTGCTCGCTTCTACACTTTGCGCATCAAGGCACAAGCGCCCGCGCGGGTGACCATGACTCAGGCAACGAGGTAATGCAGTGGTGGCGACCGATCCGCAAGCCGACATCGCAGCTGCTCAGCCGTCCTCCATCGGACTGCTGGGGCAGCTCATCCGCTTCGCCCTGATCGGCGGCTTCTGCGCCCTCGTCGACCTGGGTACGTACACCCTGCTGACCCAGGTGGCCGGGATGGCCACTTCACCGTGGGTCGACGTCGCCCGCGCTATCTCTTTCATCGTGGGCACGACCACGGCCTTCTTCCTGAACCGGAAGTTCACCTTCTCGGGTGGACGCCGCGAGGGCAAGGCGCAGATCGGCTCGTTCGTCCTGCTCTACACCGTGACGTTCTTCGTCGCGGTCGGGGTGAACCAGCTGATGCTGCACGTTCTGCCGGAATCGGCGTGGCAGCACACACTGTGCTGGGCCGTGTCGCAGGCCACGGCCACGGTGATCAATTTCGTGATGCTCAAGTGGGTCGTCTTCCGCGAGCCGTCGACTGAGGAGAACTGAGGAACTCAATGCCCGGTAAAACAGCCACCCCGGCGCCGACCACCCAAGCCGGCGCGGCCGCCGAGACGCGGTTCACCGAGCACACTCCGCAGGGTCGCCTGACGGCGCAGCGCGGGCTCTACGCCGGACCGGCGCCGATCGTCAGCAAGGACCTGTACGCCGAGCTCGAATGGGGCTCGGCCGTGCGGGAACGTGCGGTCATCTCCCTCGAGCCCGCCTCGAAGGTGTCCGGCAACACGTACTTCGGCCGGTTCCCGGCCAGCTACTGGCAGCGCTGGACGGACGTGTCCGAGGTCTCGGTCGAGGCCGTCGTGACCGGGACCGGCCTGCTGTCCATGGGTGCCTCCGACGTCGAGGGCGAGCCGCGCGTGGTGGCCGCCGAGCAGGTCGTCGACGCCAAGCAGCTGAAGGTCGCGCTGACCGGCAAGCTGGACAAGTTCTACGACGGCGGCGCGCTCTGGCTCGACCTCGAGACCGAGGGCGGCCAGACGCTGCGCGTCGAGCAGGTCCGCTGGACGGTCGAGGCGCCGGAGAAGATCCGCCCGACCGCGGTCACGATCTGCACGATGAACCGCGCCGACGACTGCCTGAAGAACCTGCAGGCCCTCGCCGCGGACGTCTCCTCGCTGGAGACCCTGGACGCGATCTACGTCGCCGACCAGGGCACCGACCTCGTCGAGTCCCGCGACGGCTTCGAGCAGGTCGCGAAGGACCTCGCCGACAAGCTGCACTACATCAAGCAGCCGAACCTCGGCGGCGCCGGCGGTTTCACCCGCGGCCTGTTCGAGGTCGCCGGGCACACCGCGACCGAGCACGCGAACGTCCTGTTCATGGACGACGACGTGCTGCTCGAGCCGGACCTGGTGATCCGGATGACGGCGTTCTCCAACCGCGCCGCCAACCCGATCATCGTCGGCGGCCAGATGCTGAACCTGTTCCACCCGAACCAGCTGCACGTCGGCGCCGAGTACGCCCGCCTCAACACCCTCGAGCCGGGCCAGCCGGTCGAGCACTCGCTGTCGACGGCCGACCTGCTCGGCGTGGACGAGGAGACGCTCAAGCCGAACCGCCAGGAGCGCCGCCTCGACGCCGGCTACAACGGCTGGTGGTCGTGCCTGATCCCCTACGAGGTCGTCCAGGCGACCGGCTACCCGCTGCCGTTCTTCTTCCAGTGGGACGACGCCGAGTACTCCTACCGGGCCCGCGCGCACGGCTTCCCGACCGTCACCCTGCCGGGTGCGGGTGTGTGGCACGCGGACTTCCACATGAAGGACTGGGACGAGTGGCACCGGTACTTCAACCTGCGCAACTCGATCATCACCGCCGCGCTGCACTCGCCGTTCAACCTGAACCTGCTCTCGCGGGTGCTGCTCGCGCAGCTGGTGCGCTACCTGCTGGGCATGCAGTACGGCCTGTCGGCGACGCTGATCAAGGCCGTCGAGGACTTCCTCGAGGGCCCGGAGATCCTGCGTGACGGCGGTGTCGAGGCGATGCAGGAGATCCGCCGGATCCGCGATGCCTACCCGGAGACCAAGCGCCACAAGGCGACCGACGTGCCGGGCATCGCGTCCAACGACATCGGCATCATCAACAGCGCGCCGCGGCCCAGCATGCAGCGCCTGGTGCTGATCAAGCGCATCCTCGACCGAGTCCTCGGCCGCAGCCGCTTCGGGCTCGGCGCGGTGCCGATCGACGAGGCCCACTGGTGGCACATCGCCCTGTTCGACAAGGCGGTCGTCACCGACGCGAACCAGGAAGGCGTCCGCGTCCGGTCCTACGACAAGGTGAAGATGTTCGCGCTGGCCAAGCAGGGCGCGAAGGTCATCCAGCGGCTGCGCAAGGAAGGCGCGGCGGTGCAGGAGCAGTACAAGCGCGCCATGCCCGAGCTGACCTCGCGCGAGAACTGGAAGCGCCTGTACAAGCTCTGAGGTCCCCGGTCGAAGGCCGTCTCACGTTCGTCGTGAGGCGGCCTTCGCCGTGTCAGCCGTGCATGCCGAAGACGGTGCTCTTGCGGGTGAGGTCGTCGACGTACGCGGCGGCGACGTGGGCGAAGTTGATCGTCACCTCGGAGTGGTCCTTGGTGGTCACTGTTTCGACTGCGCCGGACTTCACGAGCTGGGCGAGCCTGCCCGTGAGCTTGGCGGACGCATCGGTCGTGAGCGCGAACAGCAGCGGTTCCCCGCCGGTGGCGAGGTGCAGCACGAGTGCGGGTTTCGGATCGGCCATGCGTCCATCGGACCAGCGGCGATCTTCGCGCGGCAAGCGGGTTCGCTGAGGGCGGAGCACGCGGTGGCGGTACCGTTCCCCGAGATCGGAAGAACCCGCGGGGGGAAAACGCGATGCCTCACTCGTTCTCGCTGTCGCTGGCGGCGGTGGACATCCTGCTCGAACAGCTCGGGCTGGGCCGCGCGCCGACGCCGTTCGAGGTGCCGCACGTCGGCACGACCGTCGAGCAGCGCGCGATGATCCGCGACGCCGTCGTCCGCGACCTGACCGGCCGCGGGCTGTGGAGCCGCGGCCGTCTGGACCCCGACGCCGAGCTGGCGCTGTCGACGTTCGTCCGCGGCAGCGTGACCATCAACGCGGCCGCCGAGCTGGGCGACCGGCAGCTGTTCGCCCGCGTCGCTTCCGACGGCCAGTTCGCGGTGCTCGCCAAGCAGGAGGAGAACCTCATCGTCTTCGAGGAGGTCCGCCCGACCGGCATCGTCCCGGCGATCGTCGACCTGCTGCCCCTGACCCCGGCCGCCCCCGGCCAGTCGGTGACGATCTCGAGGCCGGTCCAGCAGCCCCGCACCCAGCGCCGCGACGAGGCGTACGACCCGTTCGCGGGCGTCAGCGCCCCGCGTTCGCACAGCGGTGGCGGCGGTCCCCAGGTCCGCATGATCGAGCGGGTCTTCCAGGAACCGAAGAAGCGCGTGGGCCAGTTCACGGCCCAGACCCGCGGCGGCACGTACCCACCCCTGGCCTGGTTCGACACCCCGGCCGGCCGCTGGCTGATGTCCTCCCGCACAGCCGCGGACGGCCAGCGCTGGCTCACCTACGCCCCGGCCGACAACGCACGCCTGGCCCAGCAGCTGTACGCCCAGCTCGAAGGCCAGTTCTGAGCTCCGGGAACCACCGGGTCGCCCGCTGCGTCCGAAGTGAAGATCGGTGAACCGCGGTTGCGCAGGGTGCCCGGCTAGTAGACTCCCGGGTGCACACGCACGGGCAAAGCGAATTCGGGGTGGACTGCGATGCTGATAGCGGACGGCGGGGGCGGCGGCTCCTTCGCGGACATCGTCAACCCGTTCTCGTCGGGCGCCATGAGCGCCGCGGTGCAGAGCGTGACGGCGGAGACGCAGAAGCTGGTCGACGCCGCCAAGAGCGGTGGTTTCAAGATCACCCCGGAGGGTGTCAAGCCCCTCACGACGGCGCTCCTCGCCCTGGTCGACGACCTGGACGGCCTGAGCGAAACGACCTACGTGCTCAACCAGTCACCGCAGCTGGGCAACCACCCGTACGGCCACACCATCGCGGCGCACGACCAGAAGGGCGCGGCGCAGGCCGAGGGGTCCGCGAGCGTCGTGCTCGACCAGCTCAAGCAGGTGGCCCGGCAAGCCAACGAGGCGCTCCAGCGTGCCGCGGGTCTCTACCACGAATCCGAGAACGCCGCGCTCGACGGCCTGAAGCCCAAGTCCTAGGGAATGATGAAACTCCTCGCACGCGCCGTCCTGCCCGTCGCCGCGGGTGCCCTGCTGCTGGCCGGGTGCACGGACACCCGGACCGGGACACCCTCACCGGCCGGCTCGGCGACGTCCGCCCCGTCCACCGGGGAGTCGAGTTCGGCGGACCCGGGCGGCGCCACGACGACGTCGCTGGAGCCGTGCACGCTGCTGACCGCCGCCGACGTGACCGCCTACGGCACCTTCAAGGACGCCGAGGAGAAGAAGCTCGGAAAAGCGCGTGTTTGCTCGTACCAGAAGCAGCGCACCGACGCGAGCGAGGAAGGCGGCATCATCGGCGTCGCCATCCGCGACGATGCCCCGCTCGACTCGGTCAACGACACCGGCGGCGGCATCAAGGACCTGGACATCAACGGCCGCAAGGCGAAACAGGCGTCGAGCCAGTCGCCCCTCGGGTGCACGGTCGCGCTCGGTGTCGGCGACAAGGCGCGGGTCGACGTGAACGTGACCGCCGTGGACACCGTCGAGAAGGCCTGCCAGATGGCCGAAGAAGTGGCCACCAAGGCCGTCGAGCCGAAACTGCCCAAGGCGTAAGGGGAGTTCAGATGAGCACGCGACAGGGACCGCCGCCGAAGACCGCGGACAAGACGCCGCAAGAAGTGCAGGACATGGCGCCCGCCGAGCGCGACGCCTACCTGCAGCAGAAGGCGGAAGAGGGCGTCGACCCGGGCAGCTGGTTGTTCGGGCCCGTCCAGCAGTGGATCGCCCAGGCGAAGGCGAAGAACCAGGCTCAGCAGATGGGCGACAAGAACGTCGAGGACGCCACCAAGGGCCGCGACGTCGAGTACGTCCAGGGGTTGAACGCGCCGAACGCGGACTACAAGGGCAACGACCACGCCCAGCTGCAGGAGTTCTTGCAGAGCAATCTCGACGTCGAACAGGTCTCCAGTGTCTCGACGGCGTACCACCAGGTGCACCAGGTCTTCGACAAGTTCGCCCAGTCGATGAACACCGCCGTCGCCGCTTCCAAGGGCACCTGGGAAGGCACCGCGGCCGAGAACGCGCAGCAGTACTTCACCAGTCTGAGCAAGTGGTCCGACGCCAACTCGCAGAACGCGAAGCTCGCCTCGGAGACCATCTACGACCAGGGCCAGGCCGCGTCCACCGCCAAGAACTCGATGCCGGCGCCGATTCCCTTCAGCTGGAAGGACGAGTTCTCCTCCTGGGCGACCTCGAACCCCTTCAACCTCGCGGACAACGTCGACAAGTCGATCCAGAAGCAGAAGGACAGCCAGGCGGCGCACGACCAGGCCGCCGGGGTCATGTCGACCTACGACAAGAACCTCTACGAGGCCGCCTCCAAGCAGCCCGCCTTCGCGCCGCCGCCGAGTTTCAGCACCGGTGGGGGGAGTGGCGATCCCAACGGGACCGGGGACAAGAACGGCATCAACACCCCGTCGGGCGTGAACACGCCGGGCGGGCACTCGGTGAACATGCCGGGTGGCGGCACCAACAACTTCACCCCCGGCAACATCCCGGGCACCACCGGGACGCCGCAGTTCTCCGGGCCCGGCTCGACCACCGGCGCGGGGCTCATCCCGTCCGGCACCACCACGCCGTCCGGCTTCACGCCGGGGTCGCTCCCCGGTGGGTCGACGCCGAACCCGAACCAGCAGTTCGGGGGCATGCCGCCGATGAGCCCGATGCCGATGGGCGGGATGAACTTCGGCGGGGACGAGGCGTACAACTCCAAGGTCGGCGGAGGCGGCGGCCGCGGGGCCGGCGGCTTCGGGCCCGGGGGTTCGGGCGCGGGCAACGCCACAGGC
>NZ_JAAGNB010000144.1:0-4485 GCF_010550475.1 Amycolatopsis sp. SID8362 | reverse complement strand
ACGCGTAGGACGGTCTGGGCGACGGAGAGTTCGTATTCGCGGGGTTGGGTGTCGTAGTCGACGAAGGTTCCGGGGAGTTGGGGTTCGCCGTCGTGTCCGGAGGCGAGGGAGATTTCGGCTTCGCCGTGGTCGTTGCTGGCCGCCGATCCCCGCGCCTGGTAGGCCTCCAGGTGCGCTTGCAAACTCTCCGCGCGGGTGAGGATGTCGTCGAAGGCGGACCTTGTCAGGGTGAGGACGGTGCAGGTGGTGACGGCTTTGGCGGTGAATTCCCAGATGCCGTCGGTGTGGGTGAGGGTGGTCTCGCCGAAGTAGTCGCCGTCGGCGAGGGTGGCGAGGGTGGTTTGGTCGCCGTAGGCGCCGGTGCCGGTTTTGGTGATTTTGCCGTGGGCGATGAGGAAGACCTGGTCGGCGGGGGAGCCGAATTCGACGAGGGTGTCGCCGGGTTGGTAGTCGTGCTGGGTGAAGCGGGCGGCGAGTTCGGTGAGGACTTCGTCGTTGTCGTAGCCGCGTAGGGGGGCGAGTTCGCCGAGTTCTGGGGGGATGACGCGGACGGTGGCGCCGGTGGTGGTGAAGGTGACGCGGCCGTCGCCGACGGAGTAGGAGAGGCGGCGGTTGACGCGGTAGGAGCCGGCGTCGACGGTGGTCCAGGGGAGGGCTTTGAGGAGCCAGCGGGTGGAGATGCCTTGCATCTGGGGGACGGATTTGGTGGTGGTCGCCAGTGTGCGGGCGGCGGCCCGGCCCAGGCTCAGCGGTGTGTGCTCGGATTCCACCGGGTCGGTGACGGTCACAGCGAAAACCACCCATCATTCGCGTCGGAGATTGTCATTACTGGTAACGGGGATTCGTGGCGTGCCAGGTGAAGCCGCCACCCATCCAGGAACGGACTCCCACGAGGAAGCGCTGCAGCTCCGGGGACGGCACGGCCATCAGCTCGCGGTGGCCGTCCTCGAACTCGTGGACGATCTGGTTGTGCAGGGCGACGGTGGCTTCGACCGCCTCCTCGACCGGGCAGCCCCGGTCCGCGGCGATCTGCAGGACCATGTTGCAGACCGGCTTTTCGTCGGCGGCGTCCTTGGCCACCGAATGGAGGTCGTTGACCAGCACCGACGCCGTCCCGGCGCGCATCATCGCCTCGCGCACGCGCGGGTCGTAGTAGAACGGCGCGCCCAGCTCGTAGCCGCCGACGGCGTCGACGAGCGTCATCGACGTGTAGAAGCTGTCGTGCTGGCGCGCCGCCAGGTATTCCCACGCGGGTGGGTAGCGCCCGGTGTGGCGCCACGCCGCGTAGGCGTCCCAGCTGACGAACATCGCGAACGTCGAATAGCAGACGCGCTGCACGAGCACCGGCGAACCGTGCCGGCCCAGGTGCTCGGTCGCCGAGTGCAGCCCGACCAGGATCGGGTCCGCGCGCAGCGCTTCCTCCAGCGGCGGCGTGAACTCCCCGGCCGGCGCGACCGGGTCCATGGCCGCCATCACCAGCGCCAGGCGCGGGGGCAGCTCGGTGGGCGACGCGCCCAGTTCGCTGTCGTCGGCGTAGTAGTCGTCCGCCGCCCACCAGACGGCGTTCAGCTGCGCCGCGACGAGCAGCCGGTCCGGGTCGTCGCAGTCGCTGTGCGCCAGCATCACCAGCCTGCCGAAGCCCGCGCCGGCGATCTGCTCGAGGCCCTTGCCGGTGAACCCGCAGTCCTCGGCCCACGCGACCAGCCGCCGGTCGACCTCCGCCGCGAGCGCGTCGTCGACGCGGCCCACCACCGGGCAGTACAGCGGCGACGCGCTGCCGTCACCCCACGGCAGGTACGCGTACGCCGGGTCCTGCCCTGGTGACGGCGCGAACTGCGTCGCGATCCGCGCCGCCGACGTCCCGAGGCCGAACGGTCCCGCCGGCAGCCCGCCGGCGTCGCCGGTTGTCCACTGTGGACACACGGTCATGGTGGTCTCCCTCGGCACCGGCCCGGCTCAGACGCGGTCGGCGGCGATGAGCAGGTAGTGGAAGCTGCCTTCGCGGTAGGCCGTCAGGAACGGGTCCTCGATGCCGGTGGCGACCGACGACTGCGCCCGCAGCTCCCAGTAGGGGATCGTCGCGGCGGTCAGGTCGACGACGTTGATCGGCACGAACCCGTTGGCGGACAACGCCTTGAAGTAGTCGCCGCGGGCGTGGATGTTGCAGATGTAGTGCTGGTCGATCTGGCTCACCGCCCGCGACCGGCCGCCGGTGACGTCGTTGTAGCACCCGGTGATGGTCACGTACCGCCCGCCGGGCTTGAGCTGCCGCGCGTGTTCGGCGAAGAGGTCGTGCAGGTCCACGTACATCGTGCTCTCGTTGTTCCAGATGCCCTGGAACGCCCCGCTGTCGAAGCCGGTGTCGAGCATGTTGCGCAGGTGGTAGCGCACCGAGCCGTCGATCCCGCGGTCGCGCACGTGCTGGTTGGCGAACCCGACCTGCTGCTCGGAGATGGAGATCCCGTCGACCTGGCAGCCGAAGCGCAGGTGGGCCATGACGCTCGTGCCGCCGCGGCCGCAGCCGGCGTCGAGCAGCCGGTCCGACGGCGCGATCGGGCCCAGGTGGTCGAGCAGGACTTCGGCCTGCGCGGTCTCGAGGCGGTGCATCTCCGCGATGATCGCTTCGTCGCGCGTCGCCTCGGGCGTTTCGAGGACGGCCGGGTCGTAGTCGCCGAGCCCGTAGTGGTGGTGGTACAGACCGTCGACGTCGCCCAGCCGGAGGTTCACCGGGTCCTTTTCCGCGTTCCAGTAGTCGGCGACCGACTGCTGGTAAGCGGTGCGGGCCACGGGCTGGTCGAGAGCCGTCATCGAGTAACTCCTCGGTCGGTTTCCTTGGGGGACAAGGAATCGTCCCCTCGGGATCGACGCTAGTGCCGGGAGTTTCGCGGGGACAAGGAGCTTCACTCGCACCGCGCGGGCGTTGCCCGTCTGGACCAGCGGCGTCCCTGCGCGGGGTGGCGCGGTGCCCGGATCCGGCATTCGATCGGGACTCCGCGCGCCACGTCAGGGGGACGGCACGTGACCCTGGGTGTCAGACGACTTCGAGGTTGGCCATCATGCCCATGTCTTCGTGTTCGGCGTTGTGGCAGTGGAAGAGGTACCGCCCGCGGTAGCCGTCGAACCGGGTGACGATCTCGGCCGCTTCGCCCGGCCGCAGCGAGATGGTGTCCTTGAGGCCGCCGTCGTGCGGCAGCGGCGCCCGGCCACCGCGGGAGAGTACCCGGAACGCGGCGAGGTGCAGGTGGACCGGGTGGTGGACGTCCGCGACCAGCCGCCACACCTCGACGTCGCCGAGCCGGACGGTCACGTCGGTGCGGGCCGGGTCGAACGCCCGCCCGCCGATCACCCAGCCGTGCCCGCCGGGCTGCTGCCCGGCGCTGAAAGCGAATTCGCGCACGCGGGCCGGCGGGCCCCACGAAGGCAGGTCCGTCGAGAGCACCGGCGGGACCCGGCTGTCGTCGGCCGCGCGGCGCGCGATCCGGAACGCCATCACCTCGGCGGTCCGCCCGGTGCCCAGCTTGTTGAGCAGCCGGACGCGGCCGCCCACCGGCACCCCCGCGAAGTCGACGACGACGTCGTAGCGTTCGGCGGGCGCGATCGGCACGGAGAGGTGGGTGACCGGCGCCGCGAGCAGGCCCTGGTCCGCGCCGACCTGCACGAGCGGCAGCCGCCGCCCGTCGTCGGTGACGGCTTCGAGTTCGTAGTGCCGCGCGTTCGACGCGTTGAGCAGGCGCAGCCGGTACCGCGCCGCGTCGGCTTCGTGCACCGGCCACGGCGCGCCGTTGACCAGGATGACGTCGCCGAGCACGCCGCCCAGGAAGCTTTCCCGGACGCCCGGCTGGTGCCGCAGCGTCGCGTCGACCGACGGGTAGTCGAGCGTGCCGTCCGCGGCGAACGCGCGGTCGGTGAGCGCCAGCGGCAGCTCGCGGGGACCCGAGGGCAGGCCGAGTGCTTCTTCGGCGTCGTCGCGCACGATGTGGAGCCCGGCGAGGCCGCGCCAGATCGCCGGCGCGGTGAAGTCCATCCGGTGGTCGTGGTACCAGAGCAGCGCCGGGCGCTGGTCCAGCGGGAACGTGTAGTCGCGCGTCCCCACGCTGCGGACCGCGCGCGGGTCGGGCATGGCGTGGTGGTCCACCCAGCCCGGCGGCAGCACGAGGTCGGTCGGGTAGCCGTCGGACGCCGCCGGGGTGTGCCCGCCGTGCAGGTGCACCACGGTCGGCACCGGCAGCTCGTTGCGGTGGGTCACGGTGACCGGCTGACCGCGGCGCGACTCGATCGTCGGGCCCGGGAACGTGCCGTCGTAGGTCCACATCGGCGTCCGGATCCCGGGCAGGACCTCGATTTCCGCGACGCGCTGGGTGATCTCGTAGCGGCCCGGCGCCACCGGCTCGAGGACGTTCGGCACGGGCAGCGGCACGGTGTACGCCGGGGGCAGCGGGACGGCGCTGCGGAGCTCGGCGCCGGTGACCGCCGGGCGGCGGGCCA
>NZ_JAAGNB010000106.1:0-5372 GCF_010550475.1 Amycolatopsis sp. SID8362 | reverse complement strand
GGTGGCGGTGTTCCCGCCGAACGCCGTCGCCGTCTACCCGCACGACGGCGAGCACCGCGGCAGCCCGCGCAACACCACCGACGCCGTCGTCTCGGCGCTGGAACCACACGGGCCGGTGATCCGGCTGCGCGCCGAGGGCGACGGCTGGGCGCACGGCCTGACCGCCGACCTGACGCCGGCCGCCGTGGCCGAGCTCGCGCTGGAGCCCGGCTCGGCGGTGACGCTGTCGGTGAAGGCCGCGACCGTGGCGGTGCACCCGGCCGCGGCCTCCTGAGTCCCAGACCGGTCGTGAGTGTTTGGTCGGGTTAGAACCCGACCAAACACTCACGACCGGCGTCAGCCGTCGTGGTGGTGGCCGCCGCCCGGGTGGACGTGGAACTTGGCCACCTCCGGCGGGTGCACCACGAACGGCCGCATCATGCCCTCGTCCTCGTGGTCGAGGATGTGGCAGTGGTACATGAACTCGCCGGTACCGCCGCCGAACTGCCCGGCCACGCTCACCCATTGGCCGGGGTTCACGATGATCGTGTCCTTCCAGCCCTCCTCGTACTTCTCCAGCGGGACGTCGGTGAAGCCGTCGATCAGCGCCGTCGTCCGCTCGGTGGCCTGGTCGAACGTCGTGGTGAACTTCCGCCGGAACAGCGCCTGGAACTCGGTCAGGTGGATGTGGACCGGGTGCGCCGGCCCGCCGTTCGCGACGTGCACGATGTTCCACACCGCCCACCGGTCGTGGTCGATGAAGATGCCCGTGGTGTCGTCGAAGATCCGGCCGATCATCCGGAACGTCTTCAGCCCGCCGTTCGGGTCCTGGATCTGGATGATCCCCTCGCCGCCGGGGTCCGCCTCGACCTGCTCCAGGTCCCACAGCTCCGGGTGGCCCGCCTTGTTGAGCAGCAGCGCGATCCAGACGTGGTCGTGGTCCTCCGGCAGCGTCGAGCCGTGCTGCAGCCGGACGTACGACGTCGAGATCTGCTCCGGCAGCCGGAACGGGTCGTGCTTCGCGCGGCTGTCGACCCGGAACTCCATCAGGTCCGGCTCGACCGTGCCCAGCCGCGGGTCGGCGTTGCGCAACTTGAGCTTCCGCCCCTGGAAGCGGCTGAAGTCGATGAGGACGTCGAACCGCTCGGCCGGGGCGACGGTCAGCCCGCCGGCCGGCAGCGGCGCCGGCGCGGGCAGCAGGCCGCCGTCGGTGCCGATCAAGCGGACGGCGTCGTTGACCGGCGCGTTGTTCTCGTCGACCAGGTTGAGCGTGTAGAACCGCGAGTTGGCCGCGTTGAGCAGCCGGAAGCGGTACCACCGCGCGTCGACGTCGAGGTGCGGCCAGATCACGCCGTTGACCAGGTTGAACGGCCCGGTGAACGGGATCATCGGGCCGTTCGGCACCACCGGGACCTTGAACAGCAGCTGCCCGGTGAGCGCGCCGGTCGCCGGGTCGGTGTCGAGGTTCCGGTCGGTGATGACCAGCGGGATCTCGTGGTCGCCGTGCGGCAGGCCGAGCGCGTCCTCTTCGTCGTCGCGGACCAGGTACATCCCGGCCAGGCCGGTGTGGACGTTGAAGCGCGTGATCGCCATCGCGTGGTCGTGGTACCAGAGCGGCATCGCCGGCTGGCGGTTCTGGTACTCGGTGAGCTGCGAAGTGCCGTGGAGCCCGGCGTTGTGCGCCCACCCGTCGTTGCCCGCGTTCGTGCGCGCGCCGTGGAGGTGGACGACCGTCCAGGCCGGCAGGTCCGCGACGCCCTCGATGATCGAGTAGCCGGGCCGGTCGAGCTCGCGGCCGGGACGGCTGGTCGGCCCGTCGGCCACCGGACCCTGAACGGCGACGAGCGGGAACTCGCCGTCGATTTCGTTGGACCACGAAATCCGCAGTTGCTTACCGCTGCGCACTTCGATCGTCGGACCCGGGAAATGCCCCGCGTACGTCCACAACGTACTCGGCGGCAATTGCGAGTGCAGCCGCTGGCGCTTCGTGATCATCGGAATGGTGATGGTGTCCTGCCCGCCCCACGAATGCGGCCGGTACACCGGCGGAACGCGCAGTGGGTCGAGGAACTTGGTGAGCCCCCAGTTCGGCCCGGCGACCGGCGCGGCCGCGGCCGGGCGCTCGATGATTTCGGTCATGCGATCTCCCCTTTTTGCGGACAGGGGGCAGGAAGAATCGCGCGGCCGCGGAACACGCGGACGCCCGTGAATGGTATTCCCCCGAACCCCCTCGGTGACCGGCCCGCGAACTCCCCTCGCAATACCGGCAATTTCCACTGTAGCCGTTTTCGGCGGGGACCGCAGGTGCCCCGCGCGCGTGATAGGTTCCGCGCATGAGCGAACGCCGGTGGACGTACCTCTCCGACATGGACGGCGTCCTGGTGAAGGAGGAGCACCTCGTCCCCGGGGCCGACGAGTTCCTCGCCGAGTTGAAGGCGAACGGCATCGACTTCCTGGTGCTGACGAACAACTCCATCTACACCCCGCGCGACCTGCGGGCCCGCCTCGAGCGCACCGGGCTCGACATCCCCGAGGAGTCGATCTGGACCTCGGCGCTGGCGACCGCGAAGTTCCTCTCGTCGCAGCGGCCGAACGGCTCGGCGTACGTCATCGGCGAGGCCGGCCTCACGACGGCGCTGCACGAGGTCGGCTACGTGCTGACCGAGCGCGACCCCGACTACGTCGTGCTGGGCGAGACCCGCACGTACAGCTTCAGCGCGATCACGCGCGCGATCCGGCTGATCGAGGGCGGCGCGAAGTTCATCGCGACCAACCCCGACGCGACCGGCCCCAGCCTGGAGGGCTCGATGCCGGCCACCGGGTCCGTCGCGGCGCTGATCGAGAAGGCCACCGGCCGCTCGCCGTACTACGTCGGCAAGCCGAACCCGCTGATGATGCGCTCGGCGCTGCGCCGGCTGGGCGCGCACTCGGAGTCGACGCTGATGATCGGCGACCGGATGGACACCGACGTGCACTCGGGCATCGAAGCGGGCCTGCAGACCATCCTGGTGCTCACCGGCATATCCACCCGGGAGTCGGCCGAACGCTATCCGTATCGGCCGACCCTGGTGCTCGACTCGATCGCCGACCTGATCGGGCGAACCGACGACCCGTTCGGCGAAGGCTGACGGTGGGCCGGGTGCGCGCAGGGCTTATCGTCACCGGATGAGCAAGTCCACCTACGTTGTGGGCGACGTGCACGGCCACCGTGACGAACTGGCCGAGGCACTGCGCGCCGAAGGCCTGGTCGACGACGAGGACAACTGGTCGGGGGGCGAGGACCAGCTGTGGTTCCTCGGCGACTTCGTCGACCGCGGGCCCGACGGCGTCGGCGCGATCGACCTGGTCATGCGCCTGGAGGCGCAGGCGGCCGAGGCCGGCGGCCAGGTGCAGACGCTGCTGGGCAACCACGAGATCCTGGCGCTGGGGATGTACCACTTCGGCGACGAGCCGGTGCCGTCCGACTTCGGCCCGCGCAGCTTCGCCCGCAGCTGGGAGATCAACGGCGGCCTGCTGTCGGACCAGGACCGGCTGACCCCGGAGCACATCGAGTGGCTGGCCGCGCGCCCGCTGGCCGCGCTCGCCGCCGACCACCTGCTGCTGCACTCGGACACGCTGGAGTACCTCGACTGGGGCTCGACGATCGAGGAGATCAACGCGTCCGCGGAGGAGATCCTCACCGGTTCGGACCTGCAGGCCTGGTGGGACGTCTGGCGCCGGATGACCACGCGCTACGCCTTCCGCGGCCCGGACGGCGAGGAGAACGCCCAGAAGCTGATGGACGCGCTCGGCGGGTCCCGGATCGTGCACGGCCACAGCGTCATCGCCGACCAGCTGGGCATCCACCCGACGCAGATCGAAGGCCCGTTCCTGTACGCGGGCGGCAAGGCGCTGGGCGTGGACGGCGGCCTGTTCGTCGGCGGGCCCTGCCTGGTCGTGCGGCTGCCCTACGAACCGGAGTCGTGATCAGGGGAGGTCGACGATTTCCTTGCCGAGCGGCATCAGCGACACCGGGATCATCTTGAAGTTCGCGACGCCGAGCGGGATGCCGACGATGGTGAGGCACAGTGCGACGCCGGTGAAGACGTGCCCGAGCGCCAGCCACAACCCGGCGAAGACGAACCAGATGACGTTGCCGAGGCACGACGCGGCGCCCGCGTCCCGCCGGTCGACGACCGCGCGCCCGAACGGCCAGAGCGCGTAGTTCGCGATCCGGAACGACGCCAGCCCGAACGGGATGGTGACGACCAGGACGCAGCAGATCACGCCGGCGACCAGGTAGCCCAGCGCCATCCAGAAGCCGCACAGGACGAGCCAGATGATGTTCAGCAGGACGCGCATCAGACGTGCAGCTCCCCGCTGAGGACGGTCACGGCCTGGCCGGCGAGGTGGACGCGGTCCCCGTCCTGGCGCGTCCGCACGATCCCGCCGCGTGCCGAGGCCTGGTGCCCGACGAGTTCGGTCTTCTGGAACTGCTCGGACCAGTAGGGCGAGAGGATGCAGTGCGCCGAGCCGGTGACGGGGTCTTCGTCGATGCCGACGCCGGGACCGAAGAAGCGGCTCACGTAGTCGGTGTCGTTGCCCTTCGCGGTGACGAGCAGCCGTCCGGTCCAGGTGTTCTTCAGCTGCTCGAGGTCGGGCTCGAGGTTCTTGACCGTCTCGGCGTCGGGGAGGACGGCGAAGAGGTTCTCGACGCCGCGTCCGACGTACTCGATCTCGACGCCGGGGAGGATGGCGGACAGGTCGTCGTCGGTGGCCTTCGGCGGGTCGGACGGGAAGTCGAGCTCGACCCAGCCGTCCTGCGCCTTGGCGCGCAGTTCGCCGCTCTTCGTGGTGTAGGTCTGTTCGCCGCCGAGGACGTGCGTGGTGGCGAGGGTGGCGTGCCCGCAGAGGGCGACCTCGACCTCGGGGGTGAACCACCGGAGCGACTTGGGGCCGTCGGTGGTGACGACGAAGGCCGTCTCGGCGTGCTTCATCTCGGCGGCGACGGCCTGCATCCAGGCGGGGTCGGCGGGCTCGTCCAGCAGGACGACCCCGGCGG
This sequence comes from Amycolatopsis sp. SID8362, assembly GCF_010550475.1. NCBI lineage: Bacteria > Bacillati > Actinomycetota > Actinomycetes > Pseudonocardiales > Pseudonocardiaceae > Amycolatopsis > Amycolatopsis sp. SID8362. The sequence continues at coordinate 352 of NZ_JAAGNB010000106.1, read as the reverse complement.
AGTTCCCGGTGAAGGCCCGGTCGGTGAAGGCGTCGACGATGAAGAAGCGCATGCCCCCAATGTAGCGAGGGCGGGCTTTCCGGACCCGGTTCCCGAGCCGGGATCGGGGAGATCTAAGGGGTTTCCCCGATGGTCGGCCGCACGATCTTCTCGCCGTCCGGCCCCCGCTCCGGCTGGAGGTCGAAGACGTCGTCGTCGACGGCGTACTTGTTCTTGTGTTCCTTGTCGTCGTCCTTCTTCTTGCCGGCCGCCGCGCCGGTCGCCCCGGCCGCGCCTTTGCCCTTGGCGGCCGCGGCGGCGGTGGCCCCGCGTTCGAGCCGCTCGCCGGTCTTCCCCACGCCGCTGCCCTTGC
>NZ_JAAGNB010000067.1:0-6508 GCF_010550475.1 Amycolatopsis sp. SID8362 | reverse complement strand
CTCGGTGACGCCCTCGGCGTGGGCGAACTTGTGCAGCCCCCGCACGGCGACCAGCGCCCGCGCGGCCGAGGACGCGGCGAGCGGCTTGTGCTCGCCGCCGCCCTCGCGCAGGGCCGCCCCGAAGCCGGTGACGTGCGCGGACGTGACGTCGGCGATCTTGGCGACGCCCGCGCCGTCCAGGTACGCGGCGTACCGGCGCAGGTCACGGGCGTAGCTGTCCAGGGTGTTGCGCGCGGTCCCGCGTTCGACGACCAGGTGGTCGAGGTACGCGGCGATCACGTCGGCCGTGCTGCCCGCGGCTTCCACGCGGGTCACCTTAGGCCGCCCGGGGCTCGTGACCCGGCAGAAACCCCGTTCTCAGCTTCGCGCGGTTACCTTGGATTCCATGGAGTCGGACGCGCTCCGCATCGGCACCGCCGAGCGGGAGGAAGCGGCGAGGCTGCTCGCCGACCACTTCGGCATGGGCCGCATCACGCCGGACGAGTACGAGACCAGGGTGACCGACGCCTACGCGGCGGCCACGGTCGGCGACCTGCGGCCGCTGTTCCGCGACCTGCCGGGACCCCACCCCGGGTTCTTCGGCCCGCCGCCGTCGCCCATGCCGGTCTACGCGCCGCCACCGCCGGTCCCCATGCCGATGCAGTACGCGCCGCAGCCGGTGCCGTACTCCTACCGCTCGAAGACGGTGGCCGGGGTGCTGCAGATCGTCCTGCCGTTCGGCGTCGGCCGGTTCTACACCGGCCAGATCGGGCTGGGCGTGCTGCAGCTGTTCGTCTGCATGATCACCTTCGGCTTCGGCGCGCTCTGGCCGATCATCGACGGCATCATCCTGCTGGCCAACGGCGGCCTGGACGCCGAAGGCCGCCCGCTGCGCCCCTGAGCCGCCGCCGAAACGACGTGAATGACTCATTCATGTCGTCTGGCGACATGAATGAGTCATTCACGGCATCGGGGTCAGGACTCCTTGCGCTTGGCGAACGCCGTCGGGCGGTCCTCCCAGGGCGCATCCGCCGCGCGAGCCGGGGCCGCGCCCGAGAGCACCGCGTGCGCGGCCAGCACCCCGGACACCGTCGCACCGTTGACCAGCTCGCCCGCCAGCGCCATCCGCACCGCCTCGGCCAGCGGGAACTTGCGGATCACCAGGTCCGCCTCCTCGTCGCCGAGCACGTCACGCTCCACATCGGACAGCCCGCGGGCCAGGAACACCCGCACGACCTCGTCGGTGAACCCAGGCGACGCCGCGACGTCGACCAGGGTCTCCCAGTCCGACGCCGCCAGGCCGACCTCTTCGACCAGCTCACGCCGCGCCGTGCCGACCGGGTCCTCGCCGAGGTGATCGATCAGCCCGGCGGGCAGCTCCCACAGCCGGTGCCCGATCGGGTGCCGGTACTGGTGGATGAGCGTGACCTGCCGGTCTTCGTCCAGCGCGACGATCGCGACCGCGCCGAGGTGCTCGATCACCTCGCGGGTCGCGGTGCCGCCGCCCGGCATGACGACCTCGTCGACCCGGAGGCCGACGACCCGTCCGATGTGGACGTCCCGGCTGGCCGCGACGCTGAACTCGTGCTCGCCGGGCGCCGTCACCGGGCCGCCACGGGGGCCTCGGGCAGCTCGACCGGGAGCCGCTCGGCGACCTTGCGGTCCACCACGGCCTTGACGAACGCGCTGAACAGCGGGTGCGGCCGGGTCGGGCGGCTCTTGAGCTCGGGGTGCGCCTGTGTGCCGACGAAGAACGGGTGCTTGTCGGCGGGCAGCTCGACGAACTCGACCAGGTGGTCGTCCGGCGAGGTGCCCGAGAACACGAGCCCCGCGTCCGAGAGCTGCTTGCGGTAGGCGTTGTTGACCTCGTAGCGGTGCCGGTGCCGCTCGGAGACCTCGGTGGTGCCGTACGCCTTCGCGGCCTGCGAACCCGCCTTGAGCTTCGCCGGGTACGCGCCCAGGCGCATGGTGCCGCCCATGTCCCGCTCGCCCGCGACGACGTCGCGCTGGTCGGCCATCGTCGAGATCACCGGGTGCTTGGTGTTCTCGTCGAACTCCGACGAGCCCGCGTCCTCGATGCCGGCCAGGTGCCGGGCGGCCTCGATGACCATGCACTGCAGGCCCAGGCAGAGCCCGAGCAGCGGCACGCCGCGGGTGCGGGCGTACTCGATCGCGCCGACCTTGCCCTCGATGCCGCGGATGCCGAACCCGCCCGGGATCAGCACACCGTCCACATCGGACAGCACGGAGGCCGCGCCGGACGCGGTCTGCGCGTCGTCGGAAGCCACCCAGACGATCTCGACCTTGGCGCGGTGGGCGAACCCGCCCGCGCGCAGCGCCTCGGTGACCGACAGGTACGCGTCCGGCAGGTCGATGTACTTGCCGACGACCGCGATCCGCACGACCTCGTTCGGGTTGTGCACGCGGTCGAGCAGGTCGCCCCACACCGTCCAGTCGACGTCGCGGAACGGCAGCCCGAGGCGGCGGACGACGTAGGCGTCGAGCGCCTCGCCGTGCAGCACCTTCGGGATGTCGTAGATCGACCGCGCGTCCGGGCAGGCGATGACGGCCTCGGTGTCGACGTCGCACATCAGGCCGATCTTGCGCTTGAGGTCCTCGGGGATCTCGCGGTCGGCCCGGCAGACCAGCGCGTCCGGCTGGATGCCGATGTTGCGCAGCGCGGCGACCGAGTGCTGGGTCGGCTTCGTCTTGAGCTCGCCCGACGGCGCCAGGTACGGCACCAGCGAGACGTGCAGGAAGAAGCAGTGGTCGCGGCCGACGTCGTGGCGGACCTGGCGGCACGCCTCCAGGAACGGCAGGGACTCGATGTCGCCGACCGTGCCGCCGACCTCGGTGATCACGACGTCCGGCGACTGGCCGGTCTCGTCCGGCCCGGCGGCCGCGGTGATCCGGGCCTTGATCTCGTCGGTGATGTGCGGGATGACCTGCACCGTGTCGCCGAGGTACTCCCCGCGGCGCTCCTTGGCGATCACCTCGGAGTAGACCTGGCCGGTCGTGACGTTGGCCTTGCCGTCGAGATCGCGGTCGAGGAACCGCTCGTAGTGCCCGATGTCGAGGTCGGTCTCGGCGCCGTCGTCGGTGACGAACACCTCACCGTGCTGGAACGGGTTCATCGTCCCGGGGTCGACGTTGAGGTACGGATCGAGCTTCTGCATCGTGACGCGAAGCCCGCGTGCGGTAAGGAGCTGACCCAGGCTCGAAGCCGTGAGTCCCTTACCCAGAGAGGAGGCGACGCCTCCGGTGACAAAGACGTACTTGGTAGCCCGTGACTGAAGTCCCACGGGCCGCCAGCATATCCCAACCCCGCGGATCCGCTCGCTGTGACATCCCCGAACCGCGTTTTGTGCTCCTGACCACCCTGTCGGGCTAATTCAGGCCGCGACCCTCAGCCGGGGGCGCCCGGTGAGCGCGCGGCTGCCCGGCAGCCGCCGCAGCACCTCGACGATCACGACCGTCAGCGCGATCGTCGCCAGGTAGATGATCAAGCTCAGCCAGGGCGCGCCGAAGCGTTCGGCCACGTGCGGGATCACCGGGCCGAGCAGGGCCAGCGCGAGCGGGTGGACCAGGAAGATGCTGAACGACCGGTTCGCCGCCCACGACACCAGGCGGGCGCCGCGGCTGCCTTCGCGGCGGCGGCCCGACCACCGGGTGGTGAACGCGTAGATCGCGGCGATGACCGTGACGCACCACGGGATCAGGTACGGCTGGAACGGGTCGCTGGCCACCTGCGGGAATGTTCCACTGTGGACGGTGTGCAGGTAGACCCACTCGGTGCCGGCCAGCACCGCCACGAGCAGGCCCCCGAGCAGCAGCCGGTGCCGGCCGACCCAGGCGTGCACGGCCTCGAAGTGCATGGCCACGACGGCGCCGAACAGCGTGTAGAACTGGTACGGCAGCAGCGTGGCGTACAGGTGGGTGATCGTCTCGTAGCTGACGCCGAACGGCTGGTAGGTCATGAACAGCGTCACGGCGACCTGCAGCACGCCGCTGCCGAGCAGCAGCCACTTGTGCCTGCCCTCGGTCGCCCGCAGCAGCTTCATGATCCACGGGAACAGCAGGTACACCTGCATCGTCACGAGCAGGAAGTACAGGTGGTACCAGGCGCCGCCGGTGACGAGATCCTTGAGCAGCAGCCGCATCGACGCCTCGAGCGAGTCCGGCTGCTGCGTGCCGGTCACCAGCGAGAACGCCCAGAAGAACATCGTCCACGCCAGGTACGGGGTCGCGACCAGCGGCAGCCGCCTGCGCCAGAAGTCGGACGGCGTGATCTCGCGGCCGCGGTTCTGGAAGACGAGCACGAACCCGGTCAGCGCGAAGAACGCCTCACGCGTGAAGTGCAGCGGGGTCTCGACGGCGTTGGCGCCGACGTCCTGCGCGAAGTTCGTCGCGCCCACGACGTGGATGAGGATCACGCAGGCGAACGTGATCAACCGGAAGAGGTCGATCTGGTGCAGGTAGGGCGCTTTCCCACCCGGTCTCGTGAGCCGGGCGGGAGCTTCGAGAGTGGCCTGGGCAGTCGTCATCGTGCCGCCGTTCCGGCACCGTCGTCGGCGTGGTTCACGTTGTCAGACTTGCCACCCATTCTGTGAATTTCCCATGAAGGCACTGGGCGGCGCCTGTTGGCGGGCCCCTGCCGGGCTGTCGGATATGCCACTGTCGCTCGGGATGCATCGATCCTGTGATCATGTTAGTGCTCAGCGTGAAGGGCCACCACACGGGCGTGACGACACCCACGTGATGGCCCTTCACGGTGAACGGTCAGAACGCGCCGGCTCCGTTCGGGGTGCCGAGGCCGGTCGGGCCGTCGTACCCGGTGACGGCGGTGCAGAGGTAGGTGCCACCGCACGAGCCGTTGCTGCCACCGCTCACGTCGTAGAGCGACGAGGTGTGCGAGTACGCGGTGTTCGCGCCGCTGACCCCGCTCACGCCGCCGAGCGCGTACACGCTGCCGACGACCGGCGCCGCGACGCTGGTGCCGCCGAACACCATCCAGCCGCTGCGGCCCTGGTACGACGTGCTGTCGTAGACGGCCACGCCGGTGGCCGGGTCGGCGACGGCGCTGACGTCCGCGACGGTGCGCCGGGAGCACCCGCTGTCGGTCTGCCACGACGGCTTGGCGACGTAGGCCGAGCAGCCGCTGCCCGCGCCGCTCCACGCGGTCTCGCTCCAGCCGCGGGTGGTCGACGCCTTCTTCAGGCTGGTGCCGCCGACCGCGGTGACGTAGCGCGACGCCGCCGGGAACTCGACGCCGTAACCGGAGTCACCGGAGCTGACCGTGATGGCGACGCCGGGGTGGTTGAAGTACGTGCCCTCGTCGGTGGTCTCGCCGGAGTACTCGCCGCCGCCGTAGGAGTTGCTGACCACCTCGGCGCCGAGCCGGACCGCGGTGTTCACCGCGGTGCCGAGGTTGGCCATGCTGGCCGTGCTCGCCTCGACGAGCAGGATGTTGCACTTCGGGCAGATCGCCGAGGCCATGTCGACGTCGAGCGAAATCTCCTGGGCCCAGCCGCCGTCCTTGCGCGGGTAGGACGTCCCGCCGTTCTGGTCGGACTTGGCGAAGCACGGCGTGGCGCTGGCGTCGATCGACGACGGCGTGCACGACGCGAGCGCGGGGATGCCGTACTGCGCGCGGTAGACGTTGACGTCCGAGAACGCCGTCGGGTCGTCGTTGGCGTCCACGATCGCGATCGTCCGGCCGGCGCCCGCGCTGCCGGCGAGTGAGCCGAGGTTGTACGCGGAGAGCAGGTCGGCCGGGCCGAGCCCGGACGGCGTCGCGGCCGCGGCGGCGACGTGGTCGGTGTCGATCCAGGCGTTGCAGGCCGCGTACCCGGCCGGGGCGGCCGAGCAGACGCGCTGGGCGTGCTGCCCGTGGTTGATGGGCGCTGGAGCCGCCTCGGCGACGCCGGCGGTGGTGAGGGCGAGGGTGAAGGCTGCGGCGAATACCGTCGCTCTACGCACAGTGAACCTCCGGGAGGTGGGGACCCAGTCGGCGGGACCGGTGAGCGAAGACAGTAAGCAGCCGTTCAGCCGGATGACACAGACCAAAGTCGGGTCCCGGTTGCTCCCAATGGTGGAAAATCCGGGCGCGCGAAGGCATTCCCCGCCAAACCGGACTCCGCCGCGACGCTACTCCCCGTAGCGGTCAGCCCGCCGGACGCTCGCCCGTTTCCGCTTCCCCGAAGAGGGACTTCAAGGTCACCTCGCGGTTGACCCGTACGTGCTCGACGGCTTCGGTGTGCGCGCGCTCCGCGTCGCCGGACGCGATGGCCTCGTAGAGCCGGCGGTGCTCGTCGAGCAGTTCGGCCCAGTGCTCGTTCTGGCTCGTGAGCCAGCGGAGCCTGCCCTGCAGGGGCTGCAGCATCGTGGTCAGCAGCGCGTTGCCGGCGGTGGCGACGATCTCGTCGTGGAAGCGCGAGTTGAGCACGGTGATCCGGGCCGCGTCGCCGCGGGCGGTCGCGCGGGCGGCGTCGGCGAGCACCCGCTCGAGCCGCCTCAGCTCCGCCGCGCC
>NZ_JAAGNB010000013.1:0-3538 GCF_010550475.1 Amycolatopsis sp. SID8362 | reverse complement strand
GGGCCGAGCTCAGCCGCAGCGGCGCCCGCGGCCACACCCTGATCGGCGGCCAGCGATGAGCACTTCCGCACCCCCTCGCCCGGCCCACCGCCCGCCGTCGCAGCACCCGCTGTCTGCCTGGCGCAGCAGCCTGCTCGCCCCGGCGGCGGCCGGCATCGCGACGCTCTGCGCGGCGACGTCGGTGACGAGCGTCGTGGCCGGCCTGGCGTGGTTCGGCTACCTGTTCGTCGCGGTCCTCCTGATCGCCGCGACCGGGCTGGCGCTGCGCTCGCTGCAGGTGCCGACCGTGCTGGTCGGCCTCGGCCAGCTGCTGGTGCTGCTGTTCCTCATCACCGGCGCGTTCACCACGAACGGGATCCTGCAGGTGATCCCCGGCCCGGACGCGTTCGAGGAGATCGGCACGACGCTGTCGGCGGCCGCCGAGCAGATCCGCACCGGGCTGCCGCCGGTCGAGGGCAGCCAGCCGATCCTGTGCCTGGTGACGATCCTGATCGGCCTGGTCGCCGTCCTGGTCGACACGCTGACGGTGGCCGCCGCGGCGCCGGCCGCGACCGGGCTCGTGCTGCTCTGCGTCTACGCGGTGCCGGCCGCGTTGAGCGAGGAAATGCTGCCCTGGTGGACGTTCCTGCTCGGCGGGGCGGCGTTCGCCGGCCTGCTGGCGGTCGACGGCAACCACCGGCACCGGCGCTGGCGGACCCGGGAAGCGCCGGGCCGCAGCGGCAAGCAGGGCGTGCTGTCCGCGCCGGTCGCGGTCGTCAGCGCGGCGATCGTGCTCGGCCTGTTCGGTGGCGCGATCACCTGGGTCGGCACGGTCGGGCGGATCCCGTTCGGAGCCAGTGGGAACGGTGCCGGCACGGGCTCCGGCGGGTTCGGCATCCAGCCGTTCACCGAGCTGCGCGGGATGCTCGACCAGGGGTCCAACCGCGAGCTCTTCAAGGTCCGCGGCCTCGGCACCGACCGGCGGCTGCTGCGCGCGATGACGCTGGACACCTTCTACCCCAACAAGGGCTGGGGCCTGCACGACGAAGGCCGTTCGCAGCAAGGCGTCCCGGTCGGGCCGCAGCTGCCGCCCGCGCCGGGCGACGACGGCAGCGGCGCCGCGCGGAAGATCGACGTCGAGCCGGCGAGCTGGCGGGACAACTGGCTGCCGGTGTACGGCGCGCCGCGGGTGATCGACGGCGCGGCCAACGGCTACCTCTACGACCAGGTCAGCGGCACGGTGTTCACCACGCGCAGCGAAACCCCGCCGTCGTACACCGAATACGCGTCGCTGAAGGAACCGACGGCGGCCGAGCTGCGCGTGACCCCGCGCGTCGACGACCTGCCCCCGCGGTACACGGAACTCGATCGGGTCGACGACCGCGTCCGGGTGAAGACGCAGCAGCTGATCGCGGGCGCGTCCAACGACTTCGACCGCGCGTCGGCGATCTGGCGGTACTTCACGGCGCAGAACGGCTTCGTCTACGACACGAAGACCGCGCCGGCCAACGACGCGGACGCGCTGGCCGACTTCATCCTCAACGGCAAGCGCGGCTTTTGCGAGCAGTTCGCGTCGGCGATGGCCGTGATGCTGCGCGTGGCGGGCATCCCGTCGCGGGTCGCGATCGGCTTCACCCCCGGCGTCCAGGTCAACGACTACCTGTCGATCAGCACCCAGGACGCGCACGCGTGGGTCGAGGCGTACTTCGGCGACAAGGGCTGGGTGACGTTCGACCCGACCCCGCTCTCCGACGGCCGCGGCATCACCCCGCCGTACCTGCAGGCCGGCCCGCAGGACGGCAACCAGCCCGACGACACCCAGGTGGCGCCGAGCACGGTCCAGTCGAGCGCGGCGCCGACCGGCGTCCCGCGCGACACCGGGCAGAACCTGCCGGCGCAGGGCCCGGAGCAGACCGACCCGGGGACGCCGGGCTGGGCCTGGGTGCTGGTGGCGGTGCTGCTCACGCTCGCGGTGCTGACGACGATGCAGGTGATCGTCGCCGGCCTGCTCTACCGGAGACGGCCGGAAGCCGAGCCGGAAAGCGTGCAAGCGCTGACCGGCTTCCGCGCGGTGCTGAAGAACTGGATGCCGCTGATCACCACCGCGCTGTGGGTGGCGGTGCTCGGCGTGCTGTCGTGGCTGGTGGTCTGGTGGTTCAGCCTGCTGGTCGTGCTGCTGCTGGCGGCCCTGCTGGGCCCCTCGGCGGCGCGCGACGTCGGCCGGCGACGGCGGTTGCAGGAGATCGTCGGCCACCGCCCGGGCGCGGCGGACGCGGCGTGGTCCGAGCTGCGTGCCGAGTGCGCCGACCGCGGCCTGCCGATCCCCCCGAGCGACACGATCCGCGTGGCCGGCCAGAAGCTGGCGGCGAAGCACCACCTGGACGACGAGGGCCGCGAGGGCCTGCGCACGGTCATCGGCGTGGTGGAGCGGTCCTGGTACGGCGGAGACGCCGAAGGCGACCCGAGGCTGCCGTCGGCGTTCGACCACCTGCGGCGGAGCCTGCACCGCAACGCGCCGCTGTCCTGGAAGGGCCGGCTGTTCCCGAAGTCCCTCTTCCGCAACCGCGACTGAGGACCTCACCCGATCGGGGGTCACCCGCTGTCACCGCTGCGGGTGACCCCACCGAGCAGCGTCGAAGAGCACACAAGAAGATCCGCGTCCTGCCTGCCGGCGGGACGCGGATCTCGTTGGTCTTGCGGCGCTACTGCTCCTCGAAGCGCTGGCGGAAGCGCTCTTCCATCCGCTGGGTGAAGGAACTGCGGCGCCCTGGCTGCTTGCCACCGCGGGCGCCCGATCCACCGCCCTTGCCGTCCCCGTCGGCGGCGTGCCGAATCGATGTGACGGCCAACATGACCCCGAAGAACATCACGAGGAACCCGAGCACGCTGATCAGCGGGATGTCGGCCACCCGGAACTGCGGCACCACCACGCCCAGCACCAGCAGGGCCACGCCCACTACGAACAGGGCGATGCCCTGAATACGCCGTCGGCGAGCGGGGCGACGCAACCGGGTGCCACGCACCGTGGATGCGAACTTGGGGTCCTCGGCATAGAGCTCGCGCTCGATTTGATCGAGCAGCCGCTGCTCATGCTCGGAGAGTGGCATCTTTCCTCCTCCGGCACAGCTGTCGCGGGCGCCGGGCCGCGCAACGTCCTGGACCCAACAGCCAACCCCAGGCGGGGTGGCACTGTCCAGGATACGAGGCCCGCGCCCGCACGACTACCCGATCCCGCATCCAGAAGGGATCGAATTGGGCTAAATCCCGCCCGGCGGGCGTTGCGGACGGTCACCGTGGCCCATCGTGACCGGTTGACGGCCTGAGCGGCGGTGTGGGGGACATTGGACGAGCGGAAGATCACCCTCCGTAGACACCCGGGGGCGGGGTGCGGTGGTGGTTCGCGCGGCGGGCGGGATGCGGTCGACGGCGGGAGGCTGCCCGCGGGTCCCCGGCGGGGAGTCCGGCCGGAACGGGAGTACACGGCTGCTGCGGCGACCACGGCGGCTGCGGCTTGCGGCGGCAGCGGCAGCGGCTGCTGCTGCGGCGGCGGCGGCTGCTG
>NZ_JAAGNB010000573.1:0-36128 GCF_010550475.1 Amycolatopsis sp. SID8362 | reverse complement strand
CGGCGGGTGCCTTCGGGCGTCCCGGTGGTCCCTCGCGCAAGGGCCGCAAGTCGAAGCGGCAGAAGCGCCAGGAGTACATGGACAACATGCAGGCGCCCAGCGTCGGCGGCGTCCGCCTGCCCAAGGGGCAGGGCGAGACGATCCGGCTGCCGCGGGGTGCTTCGCTGACCGACTTCGCCGAGAAGATCGACGCCAACCCGGCTTCGCTGGTGCAGGTGCTCTTCCACCTCGGCGAGATGGTCACCGCGACGCAGTCCGTGTCGGACGACATCCTCGAGCTGCTCGGCGGCGAAATGAACTACACGGTTCAGGTCGTCAGCCCCGAGGAAGAAGACCGCGAGCTGCTGGAGACCTTCGACATCACCTACGGCGACGACGCGGGTGGCGAAGAGGACCTGCAGGTCCGGCCGCCGGTCGTGACCATCATGGGTCACGTCGACCACGGTAAGACCCGCCTGCTCGACACGATCCGGAAGACGAAGGTCCGCGAGAGCGAGGCCGGCGGCATCACGCAGCACATCGGTGCGTACCAGATCGAGACCGAGCTCGAGGGCAACCCGCGCCTGATCACCTTCATCGACACCCCGGGTCACGAGGCGTTCACCGCCATGCGTGCCCGTGGTGCCAACTCGACCGACATCGCGGTGATCGTGGTGGCGGCCGACGACGGTGTGATGCCGCAGACGGTCGAGGCGATCAACCACGCGCAGGCCGCCAAGGCCCCGATCGTGGTCGCGATCAACAAGATCGACAAGGAAGGCGCGAACCCGGACAAGATCCGGCAGCAGCTGACCGAGTACGGCCTGGTCGCCGAGGAGTACGGCGGCGACACGATGTTCGTCGAGATCTCCGCGCGGCAGAACATCAACATCGACGGCCTGCTCGAGGCGATCCTGCTGACCGCGGACGCCGCTCTGGACCTCCGGGCCAACCCGGACATGGAGGCCCAGGGTGTCGCGATCGAGGCGCACCTCGACCGCGGCCGCGGCCCGGTGGCGACCGTCCTGGTCCAGCGCGGCACGCTGCGCGTCGGCGACTCGGTCGTGGCGGGTGACGCCTACGGCCGCGTCCGCCGGATGGTCGACGAGCACAACGTCGACGTGACCGAGGCGCTGCCGTCGCGTCCCGTCCAGGTCATCGGGTTCACCTCGGTGCCGGGTGCGGGCGACACCTTCCTGGTGGTCGACGAGGACCGCGTCGCCCGGCAGATCGCCGAGCGCCGCGCCGCTCGTACGCGCAACGCGCTCAACGCGTCGCGCCGCAAGCGGGTCAGCCTCGAGGACCTCGACTCCGCCTTGAAGGAGACGAACAGCCTCAACCTGATCATCAAGGGTGACAACTCGGGTACGGTCGAGGCCCTCGAAGCCTCGCTGCTCCAGCTGGACGTCGGCGACGAAGTCGAGCTGAACGTGGTCCACCGCGGTGTCGGTGGCGTGACCGAGTCGGACATCGACCTGGCGACCGCGTCCGACGCGATCGTCCTCGGGTTCAACGTCCGCGCCCAGGGCAAGGCGACCGAGCGGGCCACCCGCGAGGGCGTCGACGTCCGGTACTACACGGTCATCTACCAGGCGATCGACGAGATCGAGCAGGCCCTCAAGGGCATGCTCAAGCCGGAGTACGAAGAGGTCGAGCTGGGCCGCGCGGAGGTCCGCGAGGTCTTCAAGTCCTCCAAGATCGGCACGATCGCGGGTTGCCTGGTCATGTCCGGCGAGATCCGGCGCAACGCCCGGGCCCGCCTGCTCCGCGACGGCACCGTCGTGGCGGAGAACCTGCCGATCAGCTCGCTGCGGCGGTTCAAGGACGACGTGGTCGAGGTCCGCGAAGGCTACGAGTGCGGTCTGACGCTCGGTTCGTACAGCGACATCAAGGTCGACGACCAGATCGAGACGTACGAGCAGCGCGAGAAGCCCCGCGCGTAAGGACGAGTGACACCGGGTGCGCGTTTCGGCGCGCACCCGGTGTCTCCCTACTACACCACCAAAACTGCCTATGTTCGTCGGAGCTCTCGAGCTCGACATCCTGCTCGGCGACGTCCATTCGCTGAAGCAGAAGCGGTCCGTGGTCCGTCCGGTGCTGGCCGAGGTGCGCAAGCGCTTCGCCGTATCGGTGGCCGAGGCCGGTCACACCGATCTGCACCGCCGGACCCTCATCGGGGTGGCCGTGGTCGCCGAAGGTGGCGAGCACGTCCGGGACGTGCTCGACTCGTGTGAGCGGTACGTGGCGAGCAGGCCGGAGTTCGAACTCCTGTCCGCGCGCCGCCGGCTGCTCGGTCCAGACGACTAGCCCTTTTCTAGGAGAACGACATGGCCGATCCTGCTCGGGCTCGCAAGCTCGCCAAGCGGATCTCGCAGATCGTCGCGTCCGCGATCGAACACGAGGTCAAGGACCCGCGGCTGAACTACGTGACCATCACGGACACGAAGGTCACCGGCGACCTGCACGACGCGACCGTCTACTACACGGTGCTCGGCGAGAAGCTGGACTCCGTGCCGGACTTCGCGGGCGCGGCCGCCGCGCTCGAATCGGCGCGCGGCGTGCTGCGCACCAAGGTCGGGCAGGGCACCGGGGTCCGCTACACGCCTACGCTGACGTTCGTCGCCGACACGATCCCGGAGGAGTCGAAGCGGATCGAAGACCTCCTCGCCAAGGCTCGTGAAGCCGACGCGGAGGTCGCCCGCCGTGCGACCGGCGCCCAGCACGCCGGCGACGCCGACCCGTACAAGGCGCCTCGCGAAGAGACCGAGGACGCCGAAGACGACGAGTTCGCGGAGGAGGAGAGCCGGGGCTGACCCGTGCTCTCCCGCCGCACCCTGCTCGCCGGCAGCGCACTCGCGCTGCTGGCGGGCTGCTCGCCGTCCGAACCCCCGCCCGGCCCGCCCGCGGTCCCGCCGCCGACGCGGCCGTCCGTGTTGCGTGACCCGGTGACGGTCCAGCGCATGCGGTCGGTCGCCCGCGGTACCGACGTCGACCTGGTGCTGATCACCCCGGCCGGAGTCCCGGCGTCGGGGCTGCCGGTATGCCTGGCACTGCACGGCCGGGGCGCGCGGGCGCGGACGTTCCTCTCGCTGGGCGTCCCGGACCTCCTGACGGCGGCGGTCCGCGCCGGCACGCCGCCGTTCGCGATCGCGGCCGTCGACGGCGACAACTACTGGGTGGACGTCGGTTCCGGCGACGACCCGCAGCGGATGCTCACCGAAGAACTCCCCACCTGGCTGACCGGACGTGACCTGCTCCCGGCGTCGGCGGTGTTCGGCATTTCGATGGGCGGCTTCGGCGCGCTGCGGTTCGCCCGCGCCCACCCCGACCTGAAGGCGGTGGCGACGGCGAGCGCGGCCTTGTTCGTGGACTGGCCCGACGCCCGCAGCCGCAAGGTGTTCTCCGGCGAGGACAACTGGCGCGCGGAGGAACCGCTGCTGCACACCGCGGACCTCCGCCCGGCCGCCCTCGGCGTCTGGTGCGGTGAGTCGGACCCGTTCCTGGGCGCGGATCGCAAGCTGGTCAAGGCGGTTTCGCCCGCGGTGTCGCGGTTTTCGCCGGGCGGGCACAAGGACGAGTACTGGCGCGGGATCCTGCCGGACGTCCTGAAGTTCGTCGGCGAGCGGCTACGCTGACGCGCGGGCGAACAGGATCGCTTGCGACACCTTGTTTTCCGGGTTGAGCGACCACTCGGCCTCGACCGTGAACCCTGCCGCGCGCACCCGCCTCGCCAGCCACCACGGCTGCCGGAGGTGGATGTGGACGCGCATGGGGTGCCCGCCGTAGCCCTCGGTCTTCAGCCGGGTCCCGGCACCGACGTGGTACCCGATCACCAGCAGCCCGCCCGGGCGCAGCACGCGCCGGAAGTGGCCCAGCGCCACCGGGACGTCGTCGTCGGGGACGTGGATCAGCGACCAGGACGCGAGCACACCCGCCACCGACGCGTCGGGCAGCGTCAGGTCCGTCATCGACCCCACCTCGAACGCCAGCTCCGGGTGCGCCCGCCGGGCCAGGGCGACCATCGCCGGGGAGAGGTCGACGCCGGACGCGTCGACGCCCAGCGAGGCCAGGTACGCCGTGAAGTGCCCCGGCCCGCAGCCGACGTCCACCGCCGGCCCGTCCACCTGCGCGGCGAACAGCGTCAGCGCGGCCTTCAGGTACGGCTGCTCTTCGAGGGCGTCGGCCACGAACTCGGCGTAGCTCTCGGCGACGGTGTCGTAGGAGTCGCGGGTGTCCGCGAGCCAGGTCATCGCGCGCGCAGCCCGTCGAGGATCATGCCGAGCCCCCGCCGCCAATCCGGCGTGGCGGTCGCCGCGGCGAAGACGACGGCGAGGTCGGGTCCGCGGAAGTCGGCGCGCAGCTGCCCGGCCTCCTGAGCGCGTTCGATGATCCGGTTCATCCGGGAAGCGTTGGCGTGCTTGGCTTTCTCGATCGCGGAGTCCGGATCGAACACCCGCGAGCACACGTCGGTGAACCCGCGGTCGGCGACCTGCAGGAGGACCGAGCGTTCGAGGAAGTGCACGAAGCCGTCCCAGGGGTCCTCGAAGGCGAGCGCTTCTTCGGTGATGGCCTCGGCGCTCCGGAGCGTCGGCAGGAAAACGGCTTCGACGAGGTCGGCCCGGGTGGGGAACCGGTTGTAGAGGGTCCCGATGGCGACCTCGGCCCGCCGCGCGACTTCATCGAGGGGAGCGTCGACGCCCTTGGCCCCGAAGACCTCCCGGGCCGCGGCGACCAAGGCCTCGCGGTTGCGCCGCGCGTCCGCGCGCAGGGGACGTTGGCCGACGGTCACGTCTGGGAGTATAGCCGGTGGTAACGCCCGGTTCCGGCTTGGCGATGAGCGTGAGCGGGCGTTCGCGGTGGACCCCGATCACTACGACTTCGCCAGCGTGAAGTGCGTCAAGGATCTGCGCCTGGGGCAGCTGTCGCTCCGCGAGGCGGGATCGGCGAAGCCGGCGGACGAGCTGTCCCCGAACGAGCGCGTCTGGCCGGCGAGTCCCCGGCTCGGCGACGTCCAGCTGGACGAAATCCTGCCGATCGCCGGTGGCTGCTCGCACGAAATCAAGTTCACGGGCGGGCGCGTCATGATCACGTGCGAAGACCTGCACGCGGAATGGACGTAAGCGCTTTGTCGACTCAGGAAGCCGGCTTCGCCGCTACCACGAGGTCGCGCAGGATGGCCTGGTCCACGCGGTGCGCGAACTCCTCCCACGGGCCGCCCTCCCGCACGTCGAGCCCGGCCTTCCGCAGCACCGCGACCAGCTCTTCCCGCGGCAGCACCGTCGTGTTCCACGAGATCCCCAGCGCCCCGCCGGGGCGCAGGACCCGGGTCCACACCGGCACCGCCGCCGCCAGCAGGTCGCGCGGGCTGCGCTGAAGCCCCGCCTCGCGGTGGCTCCCGTGCTGCACGCCGTACGGCGCGTCGGTCACGATCACGTCGAACGAGTTCGCCCGCAGCACCTCGTCGGTCGTCAGCGTGTCCGCGTTCAGGTACACGAGCCGCCGGGTGTCGCCGGCCTTGTACTCCTCCTTGGACAGCGCGTACTCGATGTCGAGCCGCCGCCCCAGCCGCACCTTGTTGCGGCGCAGCTGGCCGGACTCCGCGGTGTGCTTCACGCGCTTGTTGCGCAGCCAGGTCTTGATGAACGCCTCGTACGCCTCGAAGTCCTTGCCGTCGACGTCCAGGCCGGTGGCGTGCAGGCCGTACATCATCGCCTGGTTCAGCGTCGTGCCGCGCCCGCACAGCGGGTCCAGCAGGTACTTCGCCTTCGGGGAGAACGGGTCCGCGGTCGCCATCAGCGTGACGTTCACCAGCAGCTTCGTGAACAGCTCGTTCGTCTTGCCCGCGTACTTCTGGATCGTCAGCAGGTCCGAGTCCGCCTTCGCCAGCGGCGTCACGGTCACCGGGCGCAGGACGCCGTCACCGAGTTCGAACAGCGCGTACAGCGACGACAGGTTGGACAGGATCGCCAGGTCGTGCGCCTCCAGCGGGGCCGAACTCGTGAAGCGCACATACCCCACGCCGCCGAGTTCGGTCTCCTCGATCGCGGACAGCTCGGCCGCCAAGGCCGTGCCGAAGACCGCCAGCTCGGCGCGCAGCAGGGCGGCGGAGGAGGCGGCGTAGACCCGGTTGGCCGACGGGTAGACCAGCATCGCGTACTCAGGCATCCCGCAGAGCGTAGCGTGACGCACCGTGACCCCAACTCCGGCGCGGGACATCCGCGACGCGGCCGCGCTGCTCGCCTCGGCCACCGACGTGACGATCCTCGGCCACATCCGCCCGGACGCGGACGCGCTGGGCAGCGCGCTCGCCCTCGGCCGGGCCCTCCTCCAGCGCGGCGCGAAGGTGCGCGTCTCCTTCGGTGAGCCCGACGAGGCGCCCGAGACGCTGCGGTGGCTCGACGAAGACGGGCTGCTCACCCACCCGGACGACCTGCCCGCCAGCGAGCCGCTGCTGGTCTGCGTCGACACGCCGACGCCGAAGCGGCTGGGCCGGCTCGCCGGGCGCGTCGAGACCGCCGGCGCCGTACTGGTCGTCGACCACCACGCCACCAACACCTTCTACGGCACCTGCCACGTCGTCGACGAGACGGCCGAGGCCAGCGCGATCCTGGTGTTCCGGCTCCTGGACGAGCTGGGCGCCGTCCTGGACGAGCCGATCGCGCGCGGGATCTACGCCGGGATCGTCACCGACACCAGCGGCTTCCGGCGGGCGAGCCCGGAGACGCACCGGATGGCGGCGCGGCTCATCGAGGCCGGCGTCGACGCCGAAGCGGTCGTGCGGCGGATCGTCGACGAGCGCCCCTTCGCGTGGCTGCCGATGCTGTCGTCGGTGCTGAGCGAGGCCCGGTTGGAGCCGGAAGCCGCGCGGGGCAAGGGTTTCGTGCACGCCGTGGTCGGTGTCGACGCGGCCGGGACGGTGCGCGCCGAGGAGGTCGAGTCGGTCGTCGACGTCGTCCGCTCGGTGCGCGAGGCCGCCGTCGCCGCGGTGCTCAAGCAGGACCTCGCGAACCCGGCGCAGTGGCAGATCTCGTTGCGCTCCATCGGCATCGACGTCTCGGCCGTCGCGGCGGAATTCGGCGGCGGCGGGCACCGGCAGGCCGCGGGCTGCACGATCCCGGGCACCGCCGAGGAGGTCCTCGCGGGCCTGCGCGCCGCGCTGGAGCGGGCGCCGCTGCTGTAGCGCGCGTCGGCTGCCGCCGGCGGAAAGTTCCCGGCTTCCCGCCGGTCAGAACTGTCGGTGGGGCCGGTTAGAGTCCGGATCGTGGTGAACGTTGAGGAGACCGAGCGGGTTCCGGCGAAGCGCGTGCTGGGCCTGGCCGTGCCCGCGCTGGGGGTGCTGGCCGCCGAGCCGCTGTACGTGCTGGTCGACACCGCCGTGGTCGGGCACCTCGATGCGTTGTCGCTGGCCGGGCTCGCGCTCGGCGGGGTCGTGCTGGCGCAGGTGTCGAGCCAGCTGACGTTCCTGTCCTACGGCACGACGTCGCGCACCGCGCGCCTGCACGGCGCCGGCCGCCGGGCCGACGCGGTGCGCGAAGGCGTGCAGGCGACGTGGCTGGCGCTGTTCGTCGGGTTCTTCGTGCTCGGTGTGGGGCAGCTGCTGGCCTGGCCGATCGCCCGCGCGCTCTCGGGCAGCGACGAGATCGCGTCCGCGGCCGTGTCGTGGCTGCGGATCGCGCTGTTCGGGGCGCCGCTGATCCTCGTCACCATGGCGGGCAACGGCTGGATGCGCGGGGTCCAGGACGCCGCGAAACCGCTGCGGTACGTGCTGGCGGGCAACGGGATTTCGGCCGTGCTGTGCCCGGTGCTCGTCTACGGCGCCGGGCTCGGCCTGGAGGGCTCGGCGATCGCGAACGTCGTCGCGCAGGTGATCTCGGCGGCGCTGTTCTTCGCCGCGCTGGTCAAGGAGAAGGCCGGCCTGCGCCCGGACTTCAAGGTGATGCGCGCCCAGCTCGGCCTCGGCCGTGACCTGGTCCTGCGCAGCCTGGCGTTCCAGGCGTGCTTCATCTCGGCGGCGGCCGTCGCGGCCCGGACGTCGACCGAGGCGGTGGGCGCGCACCAGGTGGTGCTGCAGCTGTGGACGTTCCTCGCGCTGGTACTGGACTCGGTGGCGATCGCGGCCCAGTCCCTGGTCGGCGCGGCTTTGGGCGCGAACTCGGCGCGGCAGGCGCGCGGGGTCGCCAACCAGATCACGGGGTACGGCCTGCTGCTGGGGTGCTTCCTGTGCGTCCTGTTCGCGGCGCTGTCGTGGGTGCTGCCGCACGCGTTCACGTCCGACCAGGGCGTGCTGGCGGAGATCCCGCACGCGTGGTGGTTCTTCGTGGCCCTGCAGCCGATCGCCGGGGTGGTGTTCGCGCTGGACGGCGTCCTGCTGGGCGCGGGCGACGCGGCGTTCCTCCGCAACGCGACGCTCGGGAGCGCGGCGCTGGGTTTCCTGCCGCTGATCTGGGCCTCGCTGGGGTTCGGGTGGGGGCTGACGGGGATCTGGACCGGGCTTTCGCTGTTCATGGTGATCCGGTTGGCGTTCGTGGTGGCGCGATGGCGGTCGGGGAACTGGGCGGTGACGGGCGCAGTTCGCCCCTCCTGACCACCTGTGACGCCCCCGACCCTGTGGCGAAAACCACCCGGATAACGGCTATGTTTCGCCGTTGCTTAGGCGATACAAGTAGTAGGGACGGCAGCGTGGGCGTTCCACGCCCCGAACACCGCCGAACCCCTGGAGGTCCTTGTGCCGCCCGCCACCGGCCGCGCCACGGCCCGGTCCTGGCTCATCTGGCTCGCCGCCGTCACCGTCTACCTCCTCGCGGTGTTCCACCGCACCTCCTTCGGCGTCGCCGGGCTGCAAGCGGCCGAGCGGTTCGGCGTCGGCGCGGCCGCGCTCGGCACCTTCACCGTCCTCCAGGTCGGCGTCTACGCCGCCATGCAGATCCCGACCGGTGTCCTGGTCGACCGCTACGGTCCCCGCCGCGTCCTCATCGTCGCCGTGCTGATCCTCGGCACCGGGCAGCTCCTGCTCGGCATCGCCCACTCCTACGGCCTCGGCCTGCTCGCCCGCGGCGTGCTCGGGCTCGGCGACGCGCTCACCTTCGTCAGCGTGCTGCGCCTGGTCGCGGCCCACTTCCCGGGGCGCCAGTACGCGCTGCTGACGTCGTTCACCGCCGCCGTCGGGTACATCGGCAACCTCGCCGCCACCGTCCCGCTGGCACTGCTGCTCGACGTCTCCGGCTGGACGCCCACCTTCCTCGCCGTCGGCGCGCTCACCGTGCTCTACACGCTGGTCGTGGCGCTGCGGGTCCGGGACGTCCCGGCCGGCGAAACGCCGCCCGTCCGCGAACCGGTCCGCCCGCGCCAGCTCGCCCACCAGGTCGCCGAAGCCTGGCGGACGCCGGGGACGCGCCTGGGCTTCTGGGTCCACTTCAGCACGATGTTCGCCCCCAACGCCCTGACGCTGCTGTGGGGCGTCCCGTGGCTGGTCCAGGGCCAGGGACAGTCGAAGGCCGCCGCGAGCGCGCTGCTCACCGTGTTCGTCTTCGGGTCGATGGCCGGCGGCCCGCTGCTCGGCGGCGTGATCGGCAGGCACCCCTCGCTGCGGATGCCGCTGGTCGGCGGGTACATCGGCGGCGCCGCGCTGATCTGGGCGGTGCTGCTGAGCTGGCCCGGCACGGTGCCGGTGGCCGTGCTGGTGCCCGCGTTCGCGTTCCTCGCCCTCGGCGGCCCGGCGTCGATGATCGGGTTCGCGCTCGCCCGCGACTACAACCCGCTGTCCCGCGTGGGCACGGCGACCGGCGTGGTCAACGTCGGCGGCTTCGTGGCCACGACCATCGCGGCCCTGCTCGTCGGCGTGCTGCTGCAGTGGACCGGCGGGAGCTTCCGGCTGTCGCTGCTGGCGATCGTCGCGATCCTCGCGCTCGGCACGGTCCGGATGCTCGTGTGGTGGCGCCGCACCCGCGCCCACCTGTTCCTCGCCGAAGCCCGCGGCGAAGAGCTGCCGGTCCGGATCACCCGCCGCCGCTGGGACGCCGCACTACCGGAGACGCCGATCGTCGCCGCCTGAGCGGCCTGATCGTTCCCCAAGGGGCGGCAGCTAGGGTTTGCCGCGTGTCGAGCCCCAAACCGCCCCGCCGCCCCGCCCCGCCGCCCGGTCTCCTGATCGTCGACAAGCCCGCCGGGATGACGTCGCACGACGTCGTCGCGCGCGCCCGCCGCATCATGGGCACCCGCAAGGTCGGGCACGCCGGCACGCTCGACCCGATGGCGACCGGCGTGCTGGTGCTCGGCATCGAGCGCGCCACCAAGCTGCTCGGCCACCTGGCGCTGGACCGCAAGACCTACCTGGCCACCCTCAGCCTCGGCAGCAGCACCACGACCGACGACGCCGAGGGCGAAGTCCTCACGACCGGCGACACCGAAAAGGTCACCGACGACGAGATCACCGAAGGCGTCGCGAAGCTGACCGGCGACATCCAGCAGGTCCCGAGCGCGGTCAGCGCCGTCAAGATCGACGGCAAGCGCGCCTACGCCCGCGTCCGCGCCGGCGAAGACGTCGTCATCCCCGCGCGCCCGGTCACCGTCTACCGCTTCGACGTCCTGGGCATCCGCCACGAGGACGACCACGTCGAGGTCGACGCCGTCGTCGAGTGCTCGTCCGGCACCTACGTCCGCGCGCTGGCCCGCGACCTCGGCGCGGACCTCGGCTGCGGCGGGCACCTGAAGGCGTTGCGGCGCACCACGGTCGGCCCGTTCACGCTGGCCAAGGCGCGCACCCTCGACCAGCTCGAGGAGTCGCCCGAGCTGAGCCTGGACCTCGACGCGGCCGTCGCGGCCGCCTTCCCGAGGCGCGACCTCGACGCGGCCACGGCGAAGGCGGTCCGGCACGGGCAGCGCATCCCGGCGGCCGGGCTGGAAGGCACCTACGGGCTCTTCGGGCCCGACGGCCGGGTGCTCGCGCTGGCCGCCGACGAACAAGGCGTGTCCCGCGCGGTGGTGGTGTTGCTGCCCGCCTAGGGTGGGCCTTACAGAGACGGGAGTGCGACGTGCTGCGGTGGCGTGGGCTGGGGGACCTCCCCGGCGGCTGGGGCCGGTGCGTGGTCACCATCGGCGTGTTCGACGGGGTGCATCGCGGGCACCAGGAGCTGATCAGCCGGACCGTGGCGGCGGCGGCCGAACGGGGGCTGCCGAGCGTCATGGTGACGTTCGACCCGCACCCCTCGGAGGTGCTGCGCCCGGGCAGCCACCCGGCGCAGCTGACCACGTTGCGGCGCAAGGCGGAAATCGTCGAGAGCCTCGGCGTCGACGTCTTCTGCGTGCTGCCGTTCACCTTGGAGCTGTCCCGGCTCGCGCCGGAGGAGTTCGTGCACGAGGTGCTCGTCGACCGCCTGCACGCGGCCGCGGTGATCGTCGGCGACAACTTCACCTTCGGCGCCAAGGCCGCCGGCGACGTCGCGATGCTGCGCACCCTCGGCCGCCGGTTCGGGTTCGCCGCCTACGGCGCGGAACTGCAGGGCAAGGAACTGTCCGAAGAGGACCAATCGGCGATCACCTTCTCCAGCACGTACGTCCGGTCGTGCATCGACGCGGGTGACGTCGTCGCGGCGGCGGAGGCCCTCGGCCGCCCGCACCGCCTGGAGGGCATCGTCGTGCGCGGCGACGGCCGCGGCCACGAGCTCGGCTACCCGACGGCGAACCTGTCGACGCCGCGCTTCGCCGCCGTCCCGGCCGACGGCGTGTACAGCGCCTGGTTCACCCGCTCGGCGGACCCGTCGCGCCCGCTGCGCGCCGCGGTTTCGGTGGGCACGAACCCGACGTTCTCCGGGCGCGAGCGGACCGTCGAGGCGTTCGTCCTCGACGTCGACGAGGACTTCTACGGCCAGCACGTGGCGATCGACTTCGTGACGCGGCTGCGCGACCAGGTGCGCTTCGCCGACTCGGCCGGGCTCGTCACGCAGATCGACGACGACGTGATCGAGACGAGAAAGGCACTGGAGCTGCCCCCGGGCGCCCCGACCGGGGGCGAATAGGGGATTTCGCGTTCACGCACGTGGCGGCGATGGCAAGATGCTCACGGACGGTGTGCGCGAGCGGGGCATAGGGGAGCGGAACTGGTGGAGGACCACAAGATCGTCCAGCGGAACATCGCGTTGCAGCGCGAGTGGTACGGGGAGCCGCTCGGCGACCGCGTGCGTCGGCTCGTCGTCGCGTTCGACGTTTCGCAGGCGTTCTTGGCCGAGGTCCTCGGGATCAGCGCCCCCATGCTCAGCCAGGTGATGAGCGGGCGGCGGGCGAAGATCGGCAACCCGGTCGTGCTGGCCAGGATGATCATGCTCGAACGCAAGATCCTGGTGCCGGAGGTCGCCGCCGGCAACCGCGACGCGATGCTGGCCGCGATGGAGGACGTGCGCGACTCGCGCCCCACCGTCGGCCGCGACAACATCCCGGTCGTCAACGAAGACGCGAAGGTCCTCGCCTACCTGCGCGACCTGGCCGAGGACGAGGACCTGGGCGAGGCCGCCAAGCGCCTCGACGACGACTTCCCGGCCATCGCCGACCTGCTCCGCCGGGCGGGCAACGGCTCCTGATGCCGGTCCTGTTCAGCGCGCTCCTCCCGCCGGACGACGTCGTCGAGGCGGTCGCGGAAGCCGTGGGCGAGCGGGGCGGCGGCCTGCGCTGGGAGCCGCCGGAGCGCTGGCACGTCACGCTCGCCTACTACGGGCAGGACGACCTGGCGACCCGGACCGCCTGGCTGGAGCAGCGCCTGGCCGGGCGGTCGGCCGTCGGCGTCCGGCTGGAAAAGGCCGCGACGTTCCCCGGCGTGCTGTGGTTGACTGTCGCCGGAACGGAGCTGACGCCGCTCGCGCACGCCGCGGGCGCCGACGCCGAGGCGAGGCCGTACGCGGCCCACCTGACGCTCGCGCGGTTCCCCCGGGAAGATCCGGGGCGTGCCGCGCGTTGGACGCGGAAGCTCGCCGGCTTCACGAGCCGGCGCTGGCAGGCCACCGAGGTGGCGCTGATGACCAGCGAGCGCGAGTCGCGCGGCCCCCGCTACCGGGTGGCGCGCGTCTTCGAGCTGGACGGCGCCTGAAGGCGCTGTTCAGCGGGCTGGTAACCTCACGAGCGGGTCCGGCTGCAGTCCGTGGCGGCCGTGACCGTCTTCCCGGCGTGTATCCACGTCCGGGGCCGCACGGCACTGATTATTTCGAGGAGCAACACAAGTGGCGCTGTCCACCGAAGAGAAGAAGTCGATCCTGGCCGAGTACGGCGTGCACGACTCGGACACCGGATCCCCCGAGGCCCAGGTCGCGCTGCTGACCAAGCGCATCGTCGGCCTCACCGAGCACCTCAAGGCTCACAAGCACGACCACCACTCGCGTCGCGGGCTCCTGCTGCTGGTCGGCCGTCGCCGCCGGCTGCTGAACTACGTGATGAAGGTGGACATCGAGCGTTACCGTGCGCTGATCCAGCGCCTCGGCCTGCGCCGATAGCTTCAACCCGAGGGGGAGCAGCCGACGGCTGCTCCCCCTCGGTTCAGCAAGACCGAACGGCGCGAGCGCGCACGAGGGTCCGTCCGCCGGTCCTCGGTAGTGGTTCCCGGGAAGCGTCCCGGGGGCTTCGATCGAAGACCGGCCTCATTCCTCGAGCGTCCTCAGGCGAAACGGGTCCCAGGGTGGGAGACTCGCGCCGAATGAAGGAACCAAAGAGGAGAATTGTCTATGACCGACTCCACCGGAGTCACCGTGCACGAGACCGAAGCCGTGATCGACAACGGCAAGTTCGGCACTCGCACCGTTCGTTTCGAGACGGGCCGCCTGGCCAAGCAGGCCGCCGGCGCCGTCGTCGCGTACCTCGACGAAGAGACCATGCTGCTCTCGGCGACGACCGCGTCGAAGCACCCGAAGGAGCACTTCGACTTCTTCCCGCTGACCGTGGACGTCGAGGAGCGCATGTACGCCGCGGGCCGCATCCCCGGCGCGTTCTTCCGCCGCGAGGGCCGCCCGTCGACCGACGCGATCCTGACCTGCCGCCTGATCGACCGGCCGCTGCGCCCGTCGTTCGCCGACGGTCTCCGCAACGAGATCCAGGTCGTCATCACCGTCCAGAGCCTCAACCCGGACGACCCGTACGACGTGCTGGCCATCAACGCCGCGTCGGCGTCGACCCAGATCGCCGGCCTGCCGTTCTCCGGCCCGGTCGGCGGCGTGCGCGTCGCGCTGATCGAGGGCCAGTGGGTCGCGTTCCCGACCTGGTCGCAGCTGGAGAAGGCGACCTTCAACATGGTCGTCGCCGGCCGCATCGTCGGTGAAGACGTCGCGATCATGATGGTCGAGGCCGAGGGCACCGAGCACACGCTCGACCTGATCGCCGCCGGCGGCAAGGCGCCCGACGAGGTCGCCGTCGCCGAAGGCCTCGAGGCCGCGAAGCCGTTCATCAAGGTCCTCTGCGAGGCGCAGCAGCGCCTGGCCGACGCCGCCGCGAAGCCGACCGGCGAGTTCCCGGTCTACCCGGCCTACCAGCAGGACGTCTACGAGGCCGTCGCCGCCATCGCGACCGACGACCTGGCGAACGCCCTCCAGATCGCCGGCAAGCAGGACCGCGACGCCGCGACCGACCAGGTCAAGGCCGCCGTGCTGGAGAAGGTCGGCCTCGGCGAGGGCGAAGCCTTCGAAGGCCGCGACAAGGAGATCGGCGGGGCGTTCAAGGCCCTGACGAAGAAGATCATGCGCCAGCGCGTCCTCACGGAGAAGATCCGCATGGACGGCCGCGGCCTCACCGACATCCGGTCGCTCGCGGCCGAGGTCGCCGTGATCCCGCGGGCGCACGGTTCGGCGCTGTTCGAGCGCGGCGAGACCCAGATCCTGGGTGTCACCACGCTGAACATGCTGCGCATGGAGCAGCAGATCGACTCGCTCTCCCCGGAGACGACGAAGCGCTACCTGCACCACTACAACTTCCCGCCCTTCTCCACCGGGGAGACCGGCCGCGTCGGTTCGCCGAAGCGCCGCGAAATCGGCCACGGCATGCTCGCCGAGCGCGCCCTGGTGCCGGTGCTGCCGAAGCGGGACGAGTTCCCGTACGCGATCCGCCAGGTCTCCGAGGCGCTGGGCTCCAACGGCTCGACCTCGATGGGCTCGGTCTGCGCGTCCACGATGAGCCTGTACAACGCCGGCGTGCCGCTGAAGGCGCCGGTCGCGGGCATCGCGATGGGCCTGGTCTCCGACGAGGTCGACGGCGAGACCCGCTACGTGGCGCTCACCGACATCCTCGGTGCCGAGGACGCCCTCGGCGACATGGACTTCAAGGTCGCGGGCACCAAGGACATCATCACCGCGCTGCAGCTCGACACGAAGCTCGACGGCATCCCGTCGGAGGTCCTCGCGGCCGCGCTGAAGCAGGCGAAGGACGCGCGCACCACCATCCTGGAGGTCATCGCCGAGGCGATCGACAGCCCGGACGAGATGAGCCCGTACTCGCCGCGCGTCACCAGCGTGAAGATCCCGGTCGACAAGATCGGCGAGGTCATCGGCCCGAAGGGCAAGATGATCAACTCGATCACCGAGCAGACCGGTGCCGACATCTCCATCGAGGACGACGGCACGATCTACGTGGGCGCCTCCGACGGCCCGTCGGCGGACGCGGCGATCGACCTGATCAACGCCATCGCCAACCCGCAGCTGCCCAAGGTCGGCGAGCGCTTCCTCGGCACCGTGGTGAAGACGGCCGCGTTCGGCGCGTTCGTCTCGCTGCTGCCGGGCAAGGACGGCCTGGTGCACATCTCCAAGCTGGGCAACGGCAAGCGGATCGCCAAGGTCGAGGACGTCGTCAACGTGGGTGACAAGCTCCGCGTCGAGATCGCCGACATCGACAACCGCGGCAAGATCAGCCTGATCGTGGTCAAGGACGAGGACGCCAAGCCCGCCGAGGGTGACGCCCCCGCCGCCGACGCCGAGAAGGCCGACGCCAAGTAAGACGCAAAGTCCGTCGAAGGCCTCCTCGCCGCGTCCGGTGAGGAGGCCTTCGCGGCATCGTGAGTAAGGAACCCATGGCACGGCAGGTTTCCGGGCACGAACAGCCCGTCGGCACCACCCGCACGCTCGAGTCCACCCCGGACGGTGCGGTCGTCAAGCGCAGCGTGCTGCCCGGTGGCCTGCGGGTGATCACCGAGCACGTCCCGGCGTCCCGCTCGGCCACCGTCGGGCTGTGGGTCGGCATCGGCTCCCGCGACGAGCCGGTGGCCGTCGCCGGCGCCGCGCACTACCTCGAGCACCTGCTGTTCAAGGGCACGAAGAACCGCGACGCCACGCAGATCGCCGAGGAGATCGACGCCGTCGGCGGCGAGTTCAACGCCTTCACGGCGAAGGAGCACACCTGCTACTACGCGCAGGTGCTCGACGCCGACCTCCCGCTGGCCGTGGACCTGGTCACCGACGTCGTGTTCGAGGCGCTGTGCACCGACCGCGACATGGACATGGAGCGCAGCGTCGTCCTCGAAGAGATTTCGATGCGCGACGACGACCCCGAAGACCTGCTGCACGAGACGTTCGTCAGCGCGATCCTCGGCGACCACGCGCTCGGCCGCCCGGTGCTCGGCACCGAGAAGTCGATCATCGGGATGTCGCCGTCCGCGCTGCGGAACTTCTACAAGCGCCGGTACACGCTGCCGCGGATGGTGCTGGCCGTGGCCGGGAACATCGACCACAACCAGGTGCTGCGCCTGGTCCGCAAGGCGCTGAAGGACCGCCTGACCGGGACGGCGACGCCGGTCCCGCCGCGCGAAGGCCGGGCCCGGATCAAGACCCCGCCGAAGCTGGCGCTGCACACCGACGACACCGAGCAGGCGCACGTCATGCTGGGCCTGCGGTCGCTGTCGCGCCACGACGACCGGCGCTTCGCGCTGTCGGTGCTCAACGCGGCCCTCGGCGGCGGCATGAGCTCGCGGCTGTTCCAGGAGATCCGGGAGCAGCGCGGGCTGGCTTACCAGGTGTACTCCTCGGTGGCGAGCTACGCCGACACCGGCCACATGGCCGTGTACGCGGGCTGCCAGCCGGAAAAGCTCGGCGACGTCGCCGGCGTAATCCGCGAACTGCTCGACAAGGTCGGCGTCGACGGCCTGACCGACGCCGAGGTGGCCCGCGCCAAGGGCCAGCTGCGCGGCGGGCTGGTGCTGGGCCTCGAGGACACGTCGTCGCGGATGTCGCGGATCGGCAAGACCGAGCTCAACTACGGCCGCTACCTGGGCGTCGACGACACGATCGCGCGCATCGACGCGGTGACCACCGAGGACGTGTGTGCGCTCGCTCGCACTTTGTTCGCGCGGCCGGGCGGGGTCTCGGCGGCGGCGGTCGTCGGGCCGTACGCTCACGCCGACGACCTTCCTGACGACCTGCACGAGGTGATCGCTTCATGACCATCAACGTCGGTGTGCTCGGTGCCCGGGGCCGCATGGGCGCGACGGTGGTGAAGGCGGTCGAAGGAGCTTCGGACATGAAGCTCGTCGCGGCGCTGGACGCCGGTGACGACTTCTCGGCGCTCGCCGATGCTCAGGTCGTCGTGGACTTCACCCACCCCGACACCGTCATGGGCAACCTGGAGTACCTGGTCGAGCACGACATCCACGCGGTCGTCGGCACCACGGGCTTCAGCGAGGAGCGGCTGGCTTCGCTGCGTTCCCTCCTGGAGCCGAAGCCCGCGCTGGGCGTGCTGATCGCGCCGAACTTCGCCCTTGGCGCGGTCCTGGCGATGCGGTTCGCGGCCCAGGCGGCGAAGTTCTACGCGTCGGCGGAGATCATCGAGCTGCACCACAACCGCAAGGCCGACGCGCCTTCCGGCACCGCCGCGCACACCGCCCGGATGATCGCCGCCGCGCGGGCCGAGGCGGGCGTGACGCCGGGCCCGGACGCGACGACGTCGGAGCTGGACGGTGCCCGCGGCGCGTCGGTCGAGGAGGTCCGCGTCCACTCGGTCCGCCTGCCGGGCCTGGTCGCGCACGAGGAGATCCTGTTCGGCGGCGAAGGGGAGACCCTGACCATCCGGCACGACTCCCTCGACCGGACGTCGTTCATGCCGGGTGTGCTGCTCGGCGTCCGCGAGGTGCTGAACCGCCCCGGCCTGACGGTCGGCCTGGAAAACGTCCTCGACCTGTGAGGGCCCGCAATGTGGCGCTGCTGCTGACGGCGGCGCTGGTCGTCTACCTGTTCCTGCTGGCGGACCGCGCGTTCGCGCTGTTCGCCACGGGGACGGGTGTCGGTATCGCGCTCGGCGCCGGCGTCCTGCTGCTGCCGGTCCTCGGCATCTGGGTCGTCGTCGTGACCTGGCGCAACGGCCTGCAGATCCAGCGCCTTTCGCGCCGCCTGGACGCCGAGGGCGCGCTCCCCGACGTCTCCGACCTGCCCCGGCGGCCCTCGGGCCGCGTGGACCGCGACGCGGCCGACGCGTGGTTCGCCGAGCGCCGCGCCGAGGTCGAGGCGGACCAGGAGAACTGGCGGGCCTGGTACAAGCTCGCGTACGCCTACGACATCGCCGGCGACCGGCGCCGGGCGCGCGAGACGATGAAGACGGCCGTGGAGCTGGAAGCCGCCGAGCGCTCAGGTACCGAGTAGCTCCGGCGCGAAGACCTCTTCGAGCCGCCAGCGGCGGGACGACAGGCCCTGCTCGTGGTGGTACCTGAGGTAGGTCTCGAGCGCCGCGCGGTTGGCGGAAATCCCGTAGGGCCACCAGTCTTCGCCGAACCCGGCGAGGGTTTCGTCGACCAGCGCGTTCGCCCAGGGGACCATGGTCTGCACCTGGTAGAGCCGCCGGTTCCGCCGGTATCGCTGCGCGGCGACGTCCTTGGCGGCTTCGAACTCGGCGTAGACGCGGCGGGCCAGGCCGGGGTCGGCCCGCAGGAGCTCCCGCCGGACGACGACCGCGTGCATGATCGGGAAGATCCCGGTGCGGCGGTGGTATTCGCGTTCCCGCGCAGGGAAGTCCGGGAACAGGCGTGCGACGTTCGGGGAGCCG
Organism: Amycolatopsis sp. SID8362; assembly: GCF_010550475.1. NCBI lineage: Bacteria > Bacillati > Actinomycetota > Actinomycetes > Pseudonocardiales > Pseudonocardiaceae > Amycolatopsis > Amycolatopsis sp. SID8362. The sequence continues at coordinate 17,162 of NZ_JAAGNB010000573.1, read as the reverse complement.
TCGAGCACGCACTGCGGGACGTTGGCGGAGAACAGCGCGTCCAGCTCGCCGGCGTCGAGCATGTCGCTCAGCGTTTTCCCTTCCCCGGCCGTGGTGACGTCGAGGGCGGGCGGGTGCGGGTGCGGGATGAACCCGAAGGGCGCCGACGGGCGTTCGAGTCCGCCGATCACCCAGCGGTTCGCCTCGGGCCGGAAGCCGTACTCGTCCATCAGGATGCCTTTGGCCCAGACGCCCGAATCCTGGCCGTAGGTGCCGAATTCGCCGATGGTCCGGCCGGTGAGGTCACCCGGTCCGGTGATGCCGGCGTGGGTGTTGACGAAGACGCAGGAGTGCCGGAACACCCGGTTGGGGAAGATGGGCAGCGCCACGAAGGGCGTGCCTTCTTCGAGCAGGCGCAGGTAGAACGTGAGGCCGAGTTCGGCGACGTCGAACTCGTTCCCGCTGATGAGCCGTTCGAAGATCTCCGGCAGCGTATCGGCGGTTTCCACGGCGGTGGTTTCGAACAGCCGGCTGGTGGTGTCGTAGCGGAAGCACCCGATCCTGAGGTCCATGCCCCCGATCCTCGGCCCGCGCGGCGGCGGGCGTCCAAGACCGGCTGCGTCGGCTCGATACCGTGGGAGTATGGACCTGCGCGTGCTCCGGTACTTCGTCGCGGTGGCCGAGGAGCGGCACGTCGGCCGCGCGGCGGGACGGCTGCACATGGCGCAGCCGCCGCTGAGCCGTGCCGTGCGCGGGCTGGAAGACGAGCTGGGCGCGACGCTGTTCGAGCGCACGCCGAAAGGTGTCACGCTCACCGCCGCGGGCGCGGTGCTCTACGACGAGGCGGTCGCGCTGCTGGCCCGGGCGGACCGGATCCCCGACCGCGTCACCACGGCGGCGGGCGCGGCGACCCTGACGGTCGGCACGCTGGCGGACACCGCCGAGCACGCCGGCGCCCGCCTGGTCGCGCTGTTCCGCTCACGGCACCCGCACGTCGAGGTGCGCGTGCACGAGACCGACCTCGCCGACCCGACGGCGGGCCTGCGCACGGGCTTGGTCGACGTGGCACTGACCCGGACCCCCTTCGAGGGCAAGGGAATCAGCGTCCACGTCCTGCGCCCGGTCCGCACCGGAGTGGTCCTGCGCGACGATGACCCCCTGTCCGGCTGGCCATCAGTGTCCACATCGGACCTGGCCGGCCGCCGCTGGATCCGCCTCCCGGACGGCACCGACCCGACGTGGGCGGAGTACTGGACGAGCGGCGCCCCCGGCGGCCCGGTCGTGCGGACGATCCAGGAGTGCCTGCAGGCGGTGCTGTGGAACGGGATCTCGGCGTTCGCCCCGGTCGGCCAGCCGCTGCCGCCGGGGTTGCGCATCGTCCCGGTGGCGGACCGCCCGCCGAGCGATCTGGTGGTGGCGTGGCCGAAGTCCGGGGGAGGCCCGCTGGTCCGCGGCTTCGTGCGGGTGGCGGCGTCGCTCAGTCCGGCAGACTGGACCCAGTGACGCTGGTTTTGAAGCTCGTCTTGGCGCCGTTGCTGGTGGTCGTTTCGTCGTTGGCCGGCCGTCGCTGGGGGCCGGGGGTGACCGGGTTGCTGGTGGCCATGCCGGTGGTGGCGGGCCCGATCGTGCTGATCACGTACCTCGAGCATGGCCCGGTCTTCGCGGCGCGGGCCGCGTCGGCGTCGTTGCTGGGGCTGGTGTCGTTGGCGGCGTTCGCGGTGGTGTTCGCCCGGGTCGGGCGGGTGCGCGGGTGGCTGGGGACGGTGCTGGTGGGGTGGCTGGTGTGTCTGGCGCTGGATCTCGCGTTGTCGTTCGCGCCGGTGCCGGTGTGGGCCGCGTTGGGGATGGCTTTGGCGGCGGCTTGGGCGGGAATGCGGCTGGTGCCGGAGGGCTTGCGGGGAACTGGCTCGGCGAGCCTGCCCGCGTTGGGAGAGGCGGGGTCGCCAGCCCTGTCTGGGCGAGGGGAGGCTGGGTCGCTGGGCTTGTCCGGGCTGGGTGAGACCGGCTCGGCGAGCTTGCCCGCGTTGGGCGGGACGGGCTCGGTCAGCTTGCCCGTGTCGCGCGAGACCGGCTCGGCGAGCTTGCCTGGGCTGGGTGAGGCGGGTTCGGCGAGCTTGCCTGAGTCGGGTGAGACCGGCTCGGCGAGCGTGCCGGTGTCGGATGGGATGGGCTCGGCGAGCGTGCCCGTGTCGGGCGAGGCGGGGCGAGCGGCCATGCCTGGGCGAGGCGCAGCGGCGTCGCTGGGCTTACCCGAACGAGGCGAAGCGTCGGCGTCAAGCCTGCGCCCGTCCGGCCAAGTAAGCCCGCCGTGGTGGGATCTCCCGGCCCGAGCGATCGCGACCGCCGGACTCGTCCTGGCACTCACCGCCGCCGCTGGGCGGCTGGGGCCGGGGCTCACCGGTGTGCTGGCTCCGTTCCCGACCGGGACGAGCGTGGTGGCGGCCTTCGCCCTGGCCCAAGGCGGCCCGGCAGCGGCACTGGCAACCATGCGGGGCGTACTACGCGGCCTCCGCGGCTTCGCCGCCTTCTGCTTCCTGGTAGCGGTGCTGGCCGAGCCGATCGGCGGCTGGGCGTTCGCCATCGCGATGGCCGGCGCGGTAATCGTGCAATGGGCTGGCCGTAAGCGCTAAGGCCGCAGTGGCTAAGAACCTGAACCGGCTAAAAAGCTGAAGCGACTAAACAACATCAGTGACCAACAAACTGAAGTGAGTCAACCTTCAAACCGGCTCAACTCTCTCAGTGATGCAACCACCCAGCGAACACCGCGGGTGAAGCCGCTATCAAACTGAACCGGATCCACCTTCCGGCCAGCCCGGTCGTCAAGAACGTCGCCAACCGCATTCGCACCAGCCCCGCCAGCACGCTGGTCGCCATGAACGGCGGCAACCCCACGAGCGAACTGACCCCGTACGTCCCGGCCATCCAGTGCGGATGCCGGTGGCACCGCTCCCGCAGCCGCTCGACCCACCCCCGCACCCGCTTCGTCCGCAACTGCCACCGCACCCGCCGCGGCGTCATCGGCCGCTCGCGGTGCAGCCGGTCGTGCAACGGCTTCGGCAGCTTGATCGTCCCCCGCGCGGCGAGGTAGTACAGCGTCTTCCCGGCGATCTGCCCGACCGCGACCGCCGCCCCGAGCCACAGCCAGTGCAGGCCCGGCTGGCTCGCGCACAGCCCGATCAAGAACACTTCGGCGTTGATCAGCGGCACGATGGCCGAACCGAACGCGACGCCCAGCGTCAGCAGGATCCAGCTCATCGTGTCACCTCCCGAAAATCGCTCGCGTTCTTCACGTTATCAGTTCGAAACCTGGAAACACTGGGGTTAGCCCCCGTCTTCGCCCGGTGGCCCGCACCAGAAGATCACCTGCCGGACGGCTCCCGGTCACCTCCCGCTGGAACGCTGACGAGGTGGCCGCCGAGCAACCCCGTACGCCCGTTGACCGCTTCGGCGCCCTGTGCCGGGCCGTCGTCCGGATACTCCCGCTGGGTCTGTCGCGCGTCGTGGCCCCGACGTTTCTCGGCTTCTGCCTCATCAACGGTCTGACGTTCGGCGTCGACCTCGGGTTGCTGACCGTTTTCCGGAGCGTGCTCGGCTGGCCCGTCTGGCTGGCGATCACGGTCGCGTACGGCTGCGCGTTCGGGCTCAGCTTCGCGCTGAACCGGACGTTCAACTTCCATTCCCACGCCGCCGTCGGAATGCAGCTCGTGTGGTACCTCGTGGCGATCGCCGTCAATTACGCCGCGTTTTTGCTGGGTGTGGGCGCGGGCCTGACGGCGCTGGGCGTCGAATACCACGTCTCGCGGCTGCTCGCGGGCGCCTGCGAAGGCGTCTTCATGTACGCCGTGATGCGCTGGGTGATCTTCCGCGACTCAGGTGAGCGACAGCTCGAGGGTGCCGGTGAGCCGGACTTCGCGGAGCAGGCGCTCGCCGGTGTCGAGGGTGCGGACCGTGCCGTCGGGGTTCCAGCCGGCGCGGCGGTAGAAGCCGAGGCTGGCGTGGTCGCCCTGGGCGACCCAGGCGATGCCGCGGGCGGCGCCGTCGGTCCGCAGGCCCGCGGCGGCCGTCGCGAGTAGCCGGCCGGCGTGGCCGCGCCGTCCCCACCGGGGCTCGACGAGCAGCGTGGCGATCAGTCCGGTGGCGTCCGCGTCGTCGGGCAGGCTGCCGTCCGCGGCGGCGATCTCGCCCTCGGGCGCGCGGCCCGCGACGCAGAACCCGACCGTGTACTCGCCTTCGGTGGCGACGTACACGAGGCTGCCGGGGTAGTCGATGGTCTCGGTCCACGTACCCACGAGGTCGGCGGCGTCCAGTTCGGCGAGCGCCTGCTTGCCCAGCAGGTCTTCGTACGCGGCATGCCAGGTTTCGCGCTGGATGCGGGCGATCTCCGCTGCGTCGGACAGGTCGGCGGGGCGGACGGCGGCGTCGCTCATGGCGCCGAATCTATCGGGTCGCCGAAAACTGTCGGTGGTGGCTGGCACCATGACTTCACCATGCAAACGATCAGCGTCCCGACGGCCCGGAAGACCTTCCTGGCCGCACAGGGCTTCACCGACCCGCGTCCCTCCGGCGAGCCGTCCCGGCGGCACCTGAAACGCGTGCTTTCGCGAGTCCAGCTGCTGCAGCTGGACTCGGTGAACGTCGCGGTACGGGCGCACTACATGCCGGTCTTCTCCCGGCTGGGCGCGTACGAGCCCGCGCTGCTGGATGCGGCGGCGTGGTCGCATTCGGCGCGTCGGCCGCGGCTGATGGTGGAGACGTGGGCGCACGAGGCGAGCCTGCTGCCCATCGAAGACTGGCCGCTGATCCGCTCGGGTGCGAAGCGGGACGGCTGGTGGCGGCACTACGGCCCGCTGATCGAGAAGTCGCCGGGGCTGGTCGACGAAATCCTTTCGGTGGTCAAGGAACTCGGCCCGATCGGCGCGGGCGGCATCGAGCGCGAGGTCGAGGCGGACGCGCAGCGGCGGGGTCCCGGCTCGTGGTGGGAGCGCTCGGAGGTCAAGCGGGTCTGCGAGTACCTGTTCGGCATCGGCCAGCTGACCACGGGCACGCGCCGGTCGTTCGAGCGGCTGTACGACCTGACCGAACGGGTGGTCCCGCCGGACGTCCTGGCGCGCACGGTCTCGGCGGAGGAGGGCGCTCGCGGCCTGATCGAGCGGTCGGCGCGCGCACTGGGCGTCGCGACGGAGACCGACCTGCGCGACTACTACCGCCTCGGCCCGGCCCCGGCCCGCCAGGCGGTGGCGGAGCTCGTCGAATCCGGTGTCCTGGAGCCGGTTTCGGTCCGCGGCTGGAAGGCGGTGGCGTACCGGCACGCCGAAGCCCGCACGCCGCGTTCGGTGACCGGCCGGGCGCTGCTGTGCCCGTTCGACCCGCTGATCTGGGAACGCGCCCGCACCGAGCGGCTCTTCGGGTTCCACTACCGGATCGAGATCTACGTCCCGGAGCCGAAGCGCGTGTACGGCTACTACGTGTTCCCGTTCCTGCTGGACGGCGAACTGGTCGCGCGGGTGGACCTGAAGTCCGATCGCGCGGCGGGCGTCCTACGGGTCCACGGCGCCTTCGCCGAAGTTGGCGCGGACAAAGCACGTGTGCTCCCGGAACTGGCGGGGGAGCTGCGGCACATGGCGGAGTGGCTCGGCCTGTCCGGCGTGGCGGTGGGCACCCGCGGCGACCTTGCCAAGCCGCTGGCGAAATTGGTGCGCTGACGCCTAGATGAGGGAACTGATCCCGGTGAGGATGAGGTCGACGCCCGCCAGGAACTGCTCCCGGTCGTCGTGGTCGCGCACTTCGGCGGCGACCTCCCGCATGAACGGGTACTCCTCGGCGTCGAGTCCCGCCCAAGCGGCCGAGACGGCGTCGAGGAACTCGCTGCGGTCTTTGCCGCTCGTCACGACGCGCGCGTTCGCGGCGTTCTGGCCGGCGGCGCCGAGGACGTAGTGCACCAGCGCCGAGGTCGCCGTGAACCAGCTGCCCTTCGGGACGCCCAGGTCGCGGACGTGCCGCCCGATGCTCTCGAAGATCTTCGGTGTCACCGGGCCCGACGGGCCGCGCGACAGCTGCGCCGAGAGCTGCGGTGCGAGCCACGGGTGGTCCTCGATCGCGTCGAAGAGGCCGAGCGCGACGGCGCGGACCTCGTCCCGGGGTGACCCCGCCGGACGCTCGACAGCCAACGCGCCCGCGACCACCGCGCCGGTCGCGGCGTCGAGCAGCTCACCCTTGTTCGCGACGTGCCAGTAGATCGCCCCGGGGCCGGTGGCGAGGCGCTCGGTCAGCGCCCGGAACGTCAAGCCGCTCTCGCCGTCGGCGTCGAGGAGCTCGACCGCCGTCCCGATGATCTGCGCCCGCGAGAGGGCCACTGCGCGCCGCTGTGCCATGCCTCATCTTGACATGTTTGGAATGCCGTTCCAATAATGGAACAACATTCCAACGAGAGGAGTCGCCATGTCCGATCCCGTGGTGATCGTCGGCGCCGGGCTCGGTGGCCTCACGCTCGCGCGCGTCCTGCACGTCCACGACGTCCCGGTCACGGTCTACGAAGCGGAGAGCTCGCCTTCGGCGCGTACGCAGGGCGGGATGCTCGACATCCACGAACACAACGGCCAGCTCGCGCTCGAGGCGGCCGGCCTGACCGACGGCTTCCGCGCCCTGATCGTCGAAGGCGCCGAAGCGACGCGTGTGCTGGACCGGACGGGGAAGGTCCTGCTCGACGAGCCGGACGACGGCACCGGCAGCCGGCCCGAGGTCCAGCGCGGCGCGCTGCGCCGGCTCCTGCTGGACTCGCTGCCCGCGGGCACCGTCCGCTGGGGCCACAAGGTCACCGGCGCCCGCTCGCTGGGCGACGGGCGCCACGAGCTGACGTTCGCCGACGGCACGACGGCGGTCACCGGACTGCTGGTCGGCGCGGACGGCGCGTGGTCCCGCGTCCGCCCGCTGGTGTCCGGCGCGGTCCCGGACTACGTTGGCACGTCGTTCGTCGAGACGTTCCTGTTCGACGCCGACACCCGCCACCCGGCGACCGCGAAGGCGGCCGGGGGAGGAGCGCTGTTCGTCCCGGAGCCGGGCAAGGGCATCCAGGCCCACCGCGAAGCCGGCGGCACGCTCCACACGTACGTTGTGCTGTCCAAGCCGCTGGACTGGTTCACCGACTTCACCGACGAGGGGGCGGCCAGGGCACAGGTCGCGGGCGAGTTCGACGACTGGGCGCCGGAACTGACGGCCTTGATCACCGACGGCGAGACCCTGCCGGTGCTGCGCCCGATCACCACCCTGCCGCCCGGCCACCGCTGGCCCCGCACGCCGGGCGTGACGCTCCTGGGCGACGCGGCCCACCTGTCGGTGCCGAACGGCGAAGGCGCCAACCTCGCGATGCAGGATGCCGCCGAACTGGGCCGCGCGATCGCCGCCCACCCGGGCGACCCGGAGGCCGCCCTGGCCGAATACGAGGCGGCGCTGTTCCCGCGCAGCGCGGCAGAAGCGGCGGAGGCGGTGCGCGACTTCGAGCTGTGCTTCGGCGAGAAGACGCCGCACAGCCTCGTCGACCTGCTGACCGGACAGGCCTGAGCGTCCACAATGGACCCAGGCTGGACGCAAGACGGGCCGTTCCCGGCACCCCCGCCGGGAACGGCCCGTCTCCCCCTTACTCAGCCGGCCGCGCGCGTCACCACGGCGTTGCCGGAGCCCGTCCGGGCTCGCACCCGCAACTTCACTTCACCCTCGGGCGCCGCCTCGAGCACGTCCAGCTCGCTGGAAACCCGGCCCCCGCTGGAAGTCAGGTCGATCTCGGCCGCGGTCCCGCCGCGGATCCCGACCCGCACCTCGCCCGACCCCGTGATCAGGTCCAGCGACCCCGACGCCGCGTCCGCGACCGACAGGTCACCGCTGCCGGTGCGGGCCATCACCTCGCCCGAAACCGCGCCCAGCCAGACGTTGCCCGTGCCCGTCGCGAGCGTCGCCGAGCCCGCCACCGAGGACGCCTCGACGCTGCCGCTGCCGCTGCGGAGCTGGAGCCCGGCCAGCGTCGGGCCGAGGGTGATGGCGCCGCTGCCGGTGCGGATCGTGGCCGAGCCGTCCGCGCGGTCGAGCTTGACCTCGCCCGAGCCCGTCAGCAGGTCGACGCGGCCCGCCGAACCGGTCACCGTCACGTCCGCCGCGCCCGCGCGCACCTCCACGTGCGAGCCGGCCGGCGCGTGCACCTTCACCGCCAGCGCCACGTTCCGCAGCTGCCACGCCTTTGGCGCCTGGACGACCAGGCGGTTGCCGAGCTTCTCGATCCGGCTCTGCCGCACCGCTTCGGCGGGCGAGGCCGCCGGGTCGACGCCCAGCTGGTCGCCGAAGCGCTCGCCGACCCACGACAGCAGGTTGTTCACCCCCGCCACCCACGGCTGCTGCTCGCCCTGGTCGTGCCGAAGTTCCACCCGCGCGCCGGAGTCCCCTTCCAGGACCACCTCGACGCGGCCGATCGTCACGCTGACGTCGAGCTCCAGCGGGACCTCGGTCTCGAAGTCGTCGATCCGCACCAGCTCGTCGGCCGGTCTCGTCTGCTCTTCACTCATTTTTCGGCCCCCTCAGCCTTCGACCCAGCCGTGCAGGCGCGACCCGGAGCGGTCGTCCTTGCCGTGGTGCTGCTTGTGCGCGCCGCCGAGCGCGCCCTGCACCGCCTGGGAAACGAACGTGTTCAGCGAGACGCCCTGCGCCGCCGCGGCGCGCTCGGCCTGGCCCTTGATCTGCTCGACCAGGCGCAGCGTGATGCGGCTGATGTCGCCGCCGTCGATCGGCGGCGGTGGCGGCGTGGTGTCACGTGGTGTCGCGCGTGACGTCGGCTCCTCGGCGGCGCCGGTGACGACCACGCGGACGTCGCGCCCGTCGAGCCGCACGTCGACGACCTGGCCCGGCAAGGCGGCCGTGACCTCGGCGGCGAGGTCGGCGAGGGTGTTCATCAGCGTCAGGCGGACGGCGGGTTCGAGTGCGGAGGACAGCAGTGCGGCCGCTCGCCGGGTCTGCTCGTCCCCGGCGGCAGCCGTGTTCGCGAGGTCCTCGCGAAGGTTGGCGATGTACGGCGTCAGGTCCATGACACCACTATGACGTCATCGGTGGTGTCAGTCAAGGAAGCGGATAGGCTGCCGGGGGAGTCGTGGACAAGGAGTGCTGACGTGACCGAAACCGTGTCACCCAGGGTGCAGCTGATCGCGAAAACGGAGTTCTTCCCGCCCGAGGACGTCCCGTGGTCGACCGACGCCGACGGCGGCGAGGCGCTGGCCGAGTTCGCCGGCCGGGCCTGCTACCAGTCGTGGCAGAAGCCGAACCCCGCCACCGCGACCAACGCCGGCTACCTCGAGCACATCATGGACGTCGGGCACCTGTCGGTGCTGGAGCACGGCACGGTCACCTTCTACATCACCGGCATCTCGCGGTCGCTGACGCACGAGCTGATCCGCCACCGCCACTTCTCCTACTCCCAGCTCTCGCAGCGCTACGTCCCCGAGCGCGCCGCGGCCGTCGTCGAACCGGACGTGATCGCGAACGACCCGGTCCTGCACGAGAAGTTCCTCGCCGCGACGCAGGCGAGCGTCGACGCCTACACCGAGCTGCTCGCCGGCCTGGAGGAGAAGTTCGCCGACGTCCCGAGCGCGACGCTGCGCCGCAAGCAGGCCCGCCAGGCCGCGCGGGCCGTGCTGCCGAACGCGACCGAGACGCGCATCGTCGTCACCGGCAACTACCGGGCCTGGCGCCACTTCGTCGCCATGCGCGCGACCGAGCACGCCGACGTCGAGATCCGCGAACTGGCCGTCGAATGCCTGCGCCAGCTGCAGAAAGCCGCCGCGAACGTCTTCGCGGACTTCACGATCTCGACGCTGCCGGACGGCACCGAGATCGCCACGAGCCCGAAGGTGTTCGAAGGCTGATGAAACGACTCGCGATCGATGTCCAGCCCGGTGAGTACGCCGTCGTCCGGCTGCCCGCGGACGCCCCGGTGCCCGCCGAGCTGCTGGAGCCCGGCGAAGCCTTCGTCTCGGTGACCCGCACCCCCGGAGAGCTGTCGGTGATCTGCCCGGCCGGCCGCGAGCCCGGCGGCAGCACGGCGGCGGAGGACGGCTGGCGGCTCCTGTCCGTGCGCGGCCCGCTGGAGTTCACGCTGACCGGCATCATCGCCGCGCTGGCTTCGGAGCTGGCCGCGGCCGGCGTGGCGCTGTTCTCGATGTCGACGTTCGACACCGACCACATCCTCGTGCGCGCCGCCGACCTCGACCACGCGGTGAAGGCACTGCGCGAATCCGGCCACGAAGTCGCCTTGACCTGACTTTTCGGCGGGTGGTCGCGGGGTAACCCCGGCGTGACGGTGGGCACCGTCACCCTTGAAATCGAAAGTTCGGCGCGCCTAAACTTCGATTTGGGGTCCCCGACATCCGGTTGAGAGGCAGACGCCATGGCAGTGAGCGAGGCCGTGCGGCCGAGACTGGCCTCCCGCCTGCGCACGGGATCGGCCCTGCTCGGGCCGGCGTTCGTCGCCGCGATCGCGTACGTCGACCCCGGGAACGTCGCCTCCAACATCAGCGCCGGCGCCCGCTACGGCTACCTGCTGGTCTGGGTGATCGTCGCGGCGAACCTGATGGCCGTGCTGGTGCAGTACCTGTCGGCGAAGCTGGGGCTGGTCAGCGGGATGTCGCTGCCGGAGGCGCTGCGCGCCCGGCTGCCCCGGTCCGCGCGGCTGGCCTACTGGGCGCAGGCCGAGATCGTCGCCATCGCCACCGACCTGGCCGAGGTGGTCGGCGGGGCGATCGCCCTCAACCTGCTGTTCGACCTGCCCCTCATCGCCGGCGGCCTGATCACCGGCGCGGTTTCGCTGACCCTGCTGGCGGTCCAGGACCGCGGCGGCCAGCGGACGTTCGAGCGGGTCGTCACCGGCCTGCTGCTGGTCATCGCCGTCGGCTTCCTGGCGAGCCTGTTCGTCGAACCGCCGTCGGCGGCGGACACCCTCGGCGGCCTGGTCCCGAAGTTCGACGGCGCGGGCAGCGTCCTGATCGCGGCGGCGATGCTCGGCGCCACGGTCATGCCGCACGCGGTCTACCTGCACTCCGGCCTGGTCCGCGACCGCCACGGGCTGCCCGACGTCACGACCCGCCGCCGTCTCCTGCGCGCCACCCGCGCCGACGTCGGCCTGGCGATGCTCCTGGCCGGCGCGGTGAACCTCGGCATGCTCCTGCTGGCCGCGACGAACCTCCAGGGCCAGGAGGGCGTGGACAGCATCGAAGGCGCGCACACCGCGGTCGCCGGGGCACTCGGCCCCGGCATCGCGCTGCTGTTCGCGATCGGCCTGCTGGCCTCGGGTCTCGCGTCGACGTCGGTCGGCGCGTACGCGGGGGCGATGATCATGCAGGGCCTGCTGCACAAGCGGGTCCCGCTGGTCCTGCGCCGGCTCGTCACGCTGACCCCGGCGATCGTGGTGCTGGCGCTGGGCGCCGACCCGAGCGCCGCGCTGGTCGTGTCCCAGGTGGTGCTGTCGTTCGGGATCCCGTTCGCCCTGGTGCCGCTGATTCGCCTGACGGCCGACCGCACGCTCATGGGCGAGGACGCGAACCACCGCCTGACCACGGTGGCGGCGTGCGTGATCGCGGCGATCATCATCGCCTTGAACCTGGTCCTGATCTACCTGACCTTCCGAGGCTGACCATGGCCGGCGAGTACGGCCTGAACGCCGAATGCGGGGAACGCGAGAACCACGCCAGGGACCTCGCCCGGCACTTCGACGGCCGGCCCACGAGGGTCTACACCGACGGCGCCGGCTGGTGGTGCGGAGTGGCGCCCGAAGCGGTGCCCGGCGACCCGGCGGCCATGTCCGCGGCCGGGCGCCGGCTGTACTGGCTGCTGCGGACCGCGCCGCCGGTCTACCGCTACGCCCTCGCCGGGCCCGCGACGGCCGGCTTCCGCACCTACACCGAGCTGATGGCCGAGCGCGACCTGACGGTGTTCCCCGGGCTCGTGGTCCGCGAAGACATCTGGGCGGCCACCGGCGGGCGCGCCGAATTCAGCGGCTTCGCGCCCGGCTACCGCTGGCTCCCCTACCCGGGCGAGCCGCGCGAATTACCCGGAACCCCGCACGCTCCCGAGCGGTCCGACTAGCATCTGCGCGACCGCCGCCAAAAGGAGCACCGTGACCGACGAACAGACCCGGCCGTACCCACCCCAGGCGCCCGTCACGCCTGGTCAGCGGGTCGTCGCCGGCCGCTACCTCCTCCTCGGTGAACTCGGCCGCGGTGGCATGGGTGTCGTGTGGCGGGCGCAGGACCAGGTCATCGGGCGGCAGGTCGCCGTCAAGGAGCTGCGGCTGCCCGACGCCGAGTCCGCCGCCGTGTTCTCCGAGCGCGCGCTGCGCGAGGTGCGCACCGGCGGGCGGCTCAACGACCCGGCGGTCGTCACGGTCTACGACGTCGTCACCGACGGCGGCACCACCTTCATCGTGATGGAGCTCGTCGAAGCGCCGAGCCTCGCCGACCTGGTGCGGCAGCGGGGCCCGATGCCCGCCGCGCAGGCCGCGCGGCTGGGGGAGCGGGTGCTCGCCGCGCTGCAGGCCGCGCACGCCGCCGGCATCGTGCACCGCGACGTGAAGCCGGCCAACATCCTGGTCGCGCCGGACGGCCGGGTGAAGCTGACCGACTTCGGCATCGCCCACGCCATCGACGACCCGCGGCTGACCACCAGCGGCATGATCGTCGGCTCGCCCGCGTTCATGGCGCCCGAGCGCGTCGAAGGCCGCGAAGCGCTGCCCGCGTCCGACCTGTGGTCCCTCGGCGCGACGCTGTTCTACGCCGTCGAAGGCTCGATGCCGTTCGAGCGCGCGACCACCGCCGCGACGCTGCACGCGATCATGACCGAGATCCCGTACCTGACCCGCGGCCAGGGCCCGATCGCCGCGGCCATCCTCGGCCTGCTCGTCGCCAACCCGGACGCGCGGCTCTCCGCGGCGCAGGCGCAGAACCTCCTGGCCACGGCGCAGGGCGTGCGCCCGACGCCGCCGAACGGCACCGCGATGCTGGGCGCCCCGGCGACGATGACGGCCGCGAAGCCGGAGCCGAAGCGGAACCTCCGCGCGCTGTGGCTCTCGCTCGCCGCGCTGCTCGTCGTCGTCGCGCTGGTCGGCGGGTTCTTCGCGGGCAAGGCCTACGAGACGCCCGCCGTCGACCAGCAGAAGCAGCCGACCATGACGTTCGGGCTCAACGGCCAGCTCCGCACGGCCATCGGCGGCTACTACCGGTGCTTCAACACCCCGGTGCAGGACGGCTCGATCATCAGCGACGACGACAACAAGACCGACTGCGACAAGAGCCACACGCTGGAGGTCTACGAGATCGGCCACGTCCTGTCGATCGAGAACTGGAACTCCGACGACGCCAAGGTCGCCGCCTACCCGGGGCAGGCCGCGGTGACGGCGAGCGCCGAGGCCGCGTGCGCGACCGCGTTCCGGTCGTCGATCGTGCCCGAGGCGAAGCGGCAGGACCTCACCTACCGCGCGCTCGTGCCGACCCAGGCGGCCTGGGAGAGTTCGCCCGCCAAGAGCGGCGAAGACCCCACCCGCGAGTTCTACTGCCTGCTCGCCAAGTCCGACGGCGGGCCGATCACCGCGCCGATCGTGACCAAGGTCAAGTAGAAGTTCCGCGACGAGCGGCCACCCCCGGGAAATCCTCCGCACTTCGCCGAGGGGGCCAGGTCGGCGCGGTTTTCGTCAGGGGGACGGGGTACCGTCTGGGCATGTCCAACCCACCTACCGCAGCGCCCGGACGGCCGTTCGGGCGCGTGCTCACCGCGATGGCCACCCCCTTCGACGCCGACGGGGCGCTGGACCTCAAGCGGGCGCAGGAGCTGGCCGAGCACCTCGTGGAGCTGGGGAACGACGGCCTCGTCGTCAACGGCACGACCGGCGAGAGCCCGACCACGACCGACGACGAGAAGCAGCAGCTGATCCGCGCCGTGATCGAGGCCGTCGGCGACCGCGCGACCGTCGTGGCCGGCGCGGGCACCAACAACACGGCGCACAGCATCGAGCAGGCGAAGCAGGCCGAAGCGGCCGGCGCGCACGGCCTCCTCGTCGTCACCCCGTACTACTCGCGGCCGAGCCAGGCCGGGCTGTACGCGCACTTCACCACCGTCGCCGACAGCAGCGGGCTGCCGGTGATGCTCTACGACATCCCGCCGCGCTCGGTCGTCCCGATCGAGGTCGACACGCTGCTGCGGCTGGCCGAGCACCCGCGGATCGTCGCGGTCAAGGACGCCAAGGGCGACCTCATCGCCGGCTCCGAGGTCATCGCGAACACCCACCTCGCGTACTACTCCGGCGACGACGGCCTGAACCTGCCGTGGATCTCCGTCGGCGGCACCGGCGTGGTGAGTGTGATCGGTCACGTCGTCGCGGGCCGGATCCGCGCGATGATCGACGCCTACGAGAACGGCGACACCTCCACCGCGCGCACCAACCACCGCGCGATGCTGCCGGTGCTGCGCGCGATGTCGCGGGTCGGCGGGGTCGCGTTCAGCAAGGCGGCGCTGCGCCTGCGCGGGTTCGACATCGGCCACCCGCGGCTCCCGATCGCCCCGGCCACCGACGAGCAGGTGGCCGCGATCGCCGCCGATCTTGCGCAAGGCGGCGTGCCCCTGGGCGACACGGCGGCCCAGGACTGGCATGGTGAGCGGGTGGCACAAGCAGACTCGCGGGCCGCCTACGTGGCGCCGACCTCGCACACCAGCGTTGGGACCCTGCCTCGGTGAGCTCACTTCCCCCAGGTCCAGGCCCCACGAACGCCCCGCCCAAGCTTCCCGAAGGGGCCCTGCGCGTCGTCGCGCTGGGCGGCATCGGCGAGGTCGGGCGCAACATGACCGTCTTCGAATTCGGCGGCCGGCTGCTCATCGTCGACTGCGGGGTGCTCTTCCCCGAGGACGACCAGCCCGGCGTCGACCTGATCCTGCCCGACTTCCGCGCGATCGAGGACCGCCTCGACGACATCGACGGACTGGTGCTCACCCACGGGCACGAGGACCACATCGGTGCCGTCCCGTTCCTCCTGCGCCTGCGGCCGGACCTGCCGATCTACGGCTCGCGGTTCACCAACGCGCTGCTCGCGGCCAAGGCCAAGGAGCACCGGCAGCGGCCGAAGCTGATCGAGGTCCGCGAGGGGGAGCGCCGCGACGTCGGCGTGTTCAACCTCGAGTTCTTCGCGGTCAACCACTCCATCCCGGACGCGCTGGCCGTGGCCATCCGCACCCCGGCGGGCGTGGTGCTGCACACCGGCGACATCAAGCTCGACCAGCTCCCGCTGGACGGGCGCCTCACCGACCTGGCCGGCTTCTCCCGGCTCGGCGACGAGGGCGTCGACCTGTTCTGCGTCGACTCGACCAACGCCGAGGTGCCCGGGTTCGTCATGCCCGAGCGCGACATCGGCCCGGTGCTCGACGACGTCATCCGCCGCGTGGACCAGCGCGTGATCGTGGCCTGCTTCGCCAGCCACGTCCACCGCGTCCAGCAGGTCCTGGACGCCGCCCACCGGCACGGCCGCCGGATCGCGTTCGTCGGCCGTTCGATGGTCCGCAACATGGGGATCGCCGCCGACCTGGGCCTGCTCAACGTGCCCGACGGCCTGCTGGTCGACCTCGACCAGGCGAGCAACCTCCCGGAGAGCAAGGTCCTGTTTGTCTCGACCGGGTCCCAGGGCGAGCCGCTCTCGGCCCTGTCGAGGATGGCGCGCGGCGAGCACCGCCAGATCTCCATCCGCGCGGGCGACACGGTCGTGCTGGCCAGCTCGATGATCCCGGGCAACGAGACCGCGGTGTTCGGCGTGGTCAACGGCCTGACCCGGCTCGGAGCGAACGTCGTCCACCAGGGCAACGCGAAGGTGCACGTCTCCGGCCACGCGTCGGCGGGCGAGCTGCTCTACCTGTACAACGCCGTGCGCCCGAGCAACGTGATGCCGGTCCACGGCGAGTGGAAGCACCTGCGCGCGAACGGCGAGCTGGCCATCCGCACCGGCGTGGCGGCGGAGAACGTCGTCATCGCCGAGGACGGCGTGGTCGTCGACCTGGTCGACGGCAAGGCGTCCCGCACCGGCCGCGTCGAGGTGGGCCACGTGTACGTCGACGGCCTGTCGGTCGGCGACGTCGGCGAGTCGACGCTGTCGGACCGCCTGGTCCTCGGCGAGGGCGGGTTCATCGCGATCAACGTCGCGGTCGACTCGAACACGGGCCGCGCGGTCAGCAGCCCGACGGTCGCCGGCCGCGGCTTCTCGGACGACCCGAAGGCCCTCGACGCGGTCGTGCCGCTGGTGGAGATGGAGCTGGCGCGCACCGAGGCCGAAGGCATCACCGACACCCACCGGATCGCCCAGGCGGTCCGCCGCGTGGTGGGCCGCTGGGTGGCGGACACCTACCGTCGGCGCCCGATGATCGTCCCGACGGTCATCCCGGTCTGAGTTTTTCGCTTCGTGAAGGCCACCTCGGATCCTCGAGGCGGCCTTCACGCGTTTCAGCGCGCTTTGGTGAGCAGCAGCGCGAGGGCCACGACGACGCTCTGGCGGAGGAGCGCGCGGCGGGCCCGGCGCTGTTCGGCACGTGTCGGCTTCATGGGCACCAGTGTTTCGGCTGCCGACGGCCGGGACATCCCGCTGCGGGACGGGCCGGGTCCCTCCCAGGGATGAGGTTGCCCCTAGGGGCTGTTACGCCGTCTGGACCACGAGATGCCGCTTTGCCGCGGGATAACCTTGATCCCCACCTCGCCTCGCGCAGAGAGGCCGCGCCGATGGGACGTCACTCGCCGGATGGCCGACGCCGGCTGCTGGTGCCCGTGCTCGCGACCGGGCTCGTGGTCGTGCTCGGGGCCGCTGCCTGGGTGACCGTGTCGGTCGTCAACCGGAAGGCCGCGTGCGAGCAGCCCGTGAACGTCCTGGTGACCGCGTCCGCGGACATCGCGCCCGCGTTGACGATCGTCGCGCGGGGGCTGGACCTCCCGTGCGGCGCGGTCGAGGTCCAGACCAGGGAGGCGACGCAGGCCGCCGAGCGGCTCGCGCTGTCCGATGGCAGCCCGCGCCCGCAGGTGTGGGTGCCCGATTCCACGCTCGCCCTGCGCCGGGCGCACCAGCTCGGGGCCGCCGACGTGCCCGAAACCGGGGCGTCGGTCGCCAGCTCGCCGGTGGTGCTCGGCGTCGCCG
>NZ_JAAGNB010001829.1:0-5354 GCF_010550475.1 Amycolatopsis sp. SID8362 | reverse complement strand
CACCGCTCTGGTGCCCGACGCGACCCCGGTGGTCGCCGCGCCGGGCACGTCCCCGCCGCCGCCCACCTCGACGACCGCCGACCTGGGCTGCGCCGCCAGCTACGAGGTGACGAACTCCTGGCCCGGCGGCTACCAGGTGCAGGTGACCGTCCGCAACGACCATGACGAGGACCTCTCCGGCTGGAGCGTCCGCTGGACCCTCCCGGGCGGCCATCACATCACGGGCCTGTGGAACGGCGACTACACCGTGGACGGCCCGACGGTGACGGTCGGCAACGCGGCCTGGAACGCCAAGCTCGACGCGGGCGCCAGCACGACGTTCGGCTTCATCGCACTGGCCCAGAGCAATGACGCGGGCCGCCCGGCCGTCACCTGCCGGACGCTCTGAACATCCTCAGCCGCGGAGCCGGTCGAACGGCAGCCGCAGCACCTGGCCCGCCGGGACCGGCGCGTTCGACAGCCGGATCGCGTCCAGCTCAGCGGCTGTCAGCGCCCGGCGGTAGAACCGGACCTCGTCGAACGAGCCGTTCCAGCGGAACTGGTTGTCCAGCCGCTGGCCGAGCTGCAGCTGGAACGACACCGTCTGGCTCACCGAACCCGCCACCGCCGCACCGGAAGCGACCTGCGCGCCGTCGACCCACAGCAGCAGCTTCCCGCCGGTGCGCTCCAGCGCGACGTGGTGCCACGCCTGGTCGTCGTACGCCTGCGTCGTCGCCACCGACGCGCTCCCCGCCGCCGTGGTCATCATCGCGAGCAGCCGGTGGTTCGCCGGTTCGCCGCGCAGCCACAGCTGCGGTGCGGTGCCGCCCATCCCGCCGAGCCAGAACAGCACCTGGTTGCCCTTCGTGGCGCCGTACCGGAACCAGCCGGTCCAGGTGAGGTCGCCGTCGCCAGGGGGCTGCGCCGGGTCGTAGGGAACGCGGACGTAGCCGTCGACGCCGTCCAGTGTCACCGCGCCGCCGAACCGGCCCGCCGCAACGGAAGCACCGCCGAGCACCCGGGCATCCACGTGCCCCGAAACGTCCGGTGTGGACGGTCCCGCGGAGTTGTGCCAGCCGAGGTACGACTCGTCGAACCGCGCGAAACGGATTTCGTCACGAGCGTCGACCGCGCCACCCTCGTACAGGAGCCCGATCTCCGGGCCGCCGATCTGCACCAGGTCCGAGTACCCCGACCAGTCCGTGGTGATCCGCGTGCCCTGCTCGGCGTTCTCCCACGTCCGGCCGCCGTCGTACGACGACCGGACCATCATCCACCGCCGCCGGTCGGTGTCCGACGGCGAGGAGAACAGGAGGCGGTTGCCGACGCGCAGGATCGAGCCTTGCACCATCGGCGTCACCAGGTCGGGGATCGTCGTGAAGGACTGGGAAAACGTCTCGCCGCCGTCGCGGCTGATGGCGTAGTCGCGGTTGCCGATGTCCGTGCCGCCCTGCTCGCGGCCGCCGGCGTAGATCGAGCCGTCGGCCAGTTCGACGACGGTCACTTCGGACGGCTTCTGCGTGTACGTCCCGCCGACCGGGTGCGGATAGCTGTTCACCGCGCCGACGCGCCAAGTGCGCCCGCCGTCGTCGCTGTAGACGAGTCCCGCGTGGTTCTCGATCGAATGCGCGCCGTCGCTGGTTTCCGCGTTGACGCCGAACACGAGCCGGCCCGCGTGGGGGCCGCGGGCCAGCTGGATCCCGTGCACCGGACCGGACGCGTACCAGGAGTCCCAGTCCGGCAGCTTCGCCTGCGCGCTGATGTCGACCGGCGTGGACCAGGTCAGGCCGTCGTCGTCGCTGTACTGCGAATGCGGCGTGCGCGGGCACGGGACGTCACAGCCCTTGTCGTCGGTGCGGCCCTTGTTGTACGTCGTGATCAGCACGATCCGCCCGGTGCGACTGTCCACGATGGGCACGGGGTTGCCGTGGGTGTCCCCGCCACCGCGGTTGACCACCTGCAGCGGCGACCACGTCCGGCCGCCGTCGGTGGACCGCTTGAGCACGAGGTCGATGTCGCCGGTGTCGCCGCAGTTGTCGATGCGGCCCTCGGCGAACGCGAGCAGCGTGCCGTGCGTGGACTTGACGATCGCCGGGATCCGGAAGCAGTGGTACCCCGGGTCCTGCGCCGCCTTGAACAGCACCTGCTGGTCGAAAGACGGCGCGGCCTGCGCCGGGCTTACGGCGAGCAGCGAGCCCGCCACCAGGGCCACCAGCGCGGCCCACTTCCCCAGTCTTCTCATTCTCATCCCTTCAGGACGGCGACACCTAGCGGGGCGAGCCGGACCTCGCGCACCGGCCGCGACGGGTCGGTGAGCAGGTCCGGCGCGGGGCGCGGCAGGTCGACGGTGACCGGCTCGGTGCCGTGGTTGAGCAGGATCAGGTAAGCGCTTTCCTCGCCGTGCCGGACGACGGCCTGGACACCCGGCGGGGCTTCGAGCACCGGGGTCACCCCGGCTTCCGCGCACACGCGGCCGAGCAACGGCCCCAGCTCGGGCCGGGTGCCGGCGTACCACGCGACGCCGTCGCCGAACTCGTGCCGGGTGATCGCGGGCCGCCCGGCCAGCTCACCCGAGCCGAAGGACGCGACGGCCGAGGCACCTTCGAGTTCGATCCACTCGGACCAGAGCGCCCCGGAACCCGTTGTCCCGTCGGCGAAGTCGAGCGCGATCGAGTCGTCCAGCGGCCAGAACTCGTCGACCCGCAGGCCGAGGATGTCCCGCAGCGGCGCCGGGTGCCCGCCGAGGTACGCGCGGTCGCAGCCGTCGACGATCCCGGAGAAGTACGACACCAGCAGGTGCCCGCCGCCGGCGACGTACGCCCGCAGGTTGTCGGCCGTCGCCTGCTCCAGCAGGTACAGGTTCGGCACGACGACCAGCTTGTACCGCGAAAGATCACGCGCGGGGTGGACGACGTCGCAGGTGACGTTGGCGTCGAACAACGGCGCGTAGTGCGCGAGGTGCGTCTCCAGTTGCTCCAGCGACGCCGGGTGCGAGTCGAGTTCCAGGCCCCACCAGCTCGGCCAGTCGTGCAGCAGGGCGACTTCGGCCCGCACGCGCGTCCCGGCCAGCTCGGGAACGCGGGCCAGTTCCTGTCCCAGCGACGAAGTCTCGCGGAACGTCCGGGTTTCCCGGCCACCGTGGGGAACCATCGCCGAATGGAACTTTTCCGCGCCACCACTGGTTTGCCGCCACTGGAAGAACAGGACGGCGTCGGCACCCTGCGCGATCGCCTGCCAGCTGCCGAGCCGCATCGCGCCCGGTGGCTTGGGACTGTTGCGGGAGCGCCAGTTCACCGCGCTCGGCGCCTGCTCCAGCAGCAGCCACGGCTTGTCCTTTGTGGACCGCACGAGGTCGTAGGCGAACGCGGCTTCGACGTGGGCGCGCGGGTCGTAGGGGTCCGGGTAGGAGTCGAGGCTGACGACGTCCTCGTGCGGGGTCCACGTGTGCCAGTCGAGGGCTTTCTGCACCAGGCCGACGAAGTTGGTGGTGATCGGGACGTCCGGGGTGACCCGCCGCAGCACGCGCTGCTCGGTCAGGAAGCACTCGAGCAGCGCGTCGGAAGAGAACCGGTGGAAGTCCAGCTGCTGCGCGGGGTTCGGGAACGTCGGGGCCACGCGCGGCGGCAGGATCTCCTCCCACTCGGCGTAGCCCTGGGACCAGAACGTCGTCGTCCACGCGTCGTTGAGCGCTTCGAGCGTGCCGTAGCGGTCCTCGAGCCAGCGCCGGAAGTCCGCGGCGGATTCGTCGCAGTAACAGGCCCGGATGTGGCAGCCGAACTCGTTGCCCACGTGCCACATCGCCAGCGCCGGGTGGCCCGCGTACCGGGTGGCCAGCTCCGTCACGAGCCGTGCGGCGTGCGAGCGGTACACCGGGCTGGACGGGCAGAACTGCTGCCGCGCGCCCGGCGACAGCCGGACGCCGTCGGCGCGCACCGGCAGGATCTCCGGGTGCAGCCGGGACAGCCATGGCGGCGGGGACGCGGTCATCGTCGCCAGGCACACCTGGATCCCGGCACCGGCCAGGCCCGCCATGACGTCGTCGAACCAGCCGAAGTCGTACTCCCCCGGCCGCGGCTCGACGGCGGCCCACGAGTAGATCCCCGCGGTCACCATCGTGACACCCGCTTCGGCCATCAGCTTCAGGTCCTCGCGGCGGACCTCTTCGGACCAGTGCTCCGGGTTGTAGTCGGCGCCGTAGCGGATCATCAGAGCAAGCCCGCTTCGACGAGCTTTTCCTTGATCAGCAACAGCTCTTCGTCGTTGAGGGGCAGCTGCGGCGGCGCCATCACGGCGTTGTCGACGAACCCGCGCAGCTTCATCGCGGCCTTGAACGCGCCGAGCCCGGCCGAGCCGCGGCCCATCCGGCTCGGTGGTGCCACCGCCGTGATCGAGAACAGCTTCATCAGGCGTTCCTGCTCGCGGCGGGCCGCGGCGAGGTTGCCGGACTTGAAGTGGTCGTGGATGAGCACGTACCCGACCGGGTCGACGTTGCCGAGCCCGGGCACGGCACCGTCCGCGCCCATCGCCAGCGCCGCGTCCACCACCAGCTCGGACCCGGTGAACACGGCGAAGTCGTCGAGGCCGCGGTCGCGCTTGCCGAGCAACACGGCCCGGAACGCGGCTTCGTCGCCGCTGGAGTCCTTGAGGGCGGCGATGACCCCGTCGGCGGCGAGGTCGAGCACCAGCCCGCCGTCGAGCTTCGTGTGCACCGCGACCGGGATGTCGTAGGCCACGATCGGCAGCGCCGTGCGTTCGCGCAGCAGGCGGAAGTGCCGGTCGATCTCGGCGACGTGCGTGCGCGTGTAGTAGGGCGCGGTCACGACGACGGCGTCGGCACCGGCGGCCTCGGCGGCGCGGATGTGCTCGGCGACCCGCAACGTCGTCATGTCGATGCAGCCGGCGAGCACCGGGACGCGGCCGGCGACCTGGTCGACCGCCGTCTCGACGACGACGCGGCGCTGCGCGTCGGGCAGGAAGGCGACCTCGCTGGAGGAGCCGAGGACGAACACGCCGTGGACGCCGGCGTCGAGCTGGACCTCGACGTGGCGCCGCAGCGACTCGGTGTCCACGCTGAAGTCGTCGTTGAACGGCGTGCACAGCGGCGGGACGATTCCGGCGAACTTCGGCATCAGGGGCTCACTCCGGGAAGGGTGTCTTTAATGGACACAGCTGGGTGGATGCAGCGGTAGGTGTGGCCGCCCTCGGCCGCGGCGAGCGGCGGCAGCTCGGCCGCGCACTCGGCGGTGGCCTTCGGGCAGCGCGTGCGGAACGGGCACCCGCTGGGCGGGCGCGTCGCGGACGGCACCGGGCCGGTGAGCACGATCGGCTCGACCGGGTGCAGCAGGCTGGGCGTCGCGGAGAACAGCGCCCGCGTG
>NZ_JAAGNB010001771.1:0-4181 GCF_010550475.1 Amycolatopsis sp. SID8362 | reverse complement strand
CGGCGGCGCGTCCCGCCGCGAGCCCTTCGAGGGCTTCCCGGACGTCGAACAGCTCCTCGACGTCGACGCGGGCCAGCTGCCGGACGACGATCCGGCGCGCCGACTGCTCGACGAGGAACCCCTCGGCTTCGAGACTGCGGATGGCCTCGCGGACGGGCACCCTGGAGACACCGAGGTCCTCGGCCAGCTCGCGCTCCACCAGCCGGTCGCCCGGACGGAGGCGGCCGGTCAGGATCCGTTCGCGCAGCTCGTCGCGCACCCGTTGCCGGGTGGCCGCGAGGGGCTGCCGCTCACTCGCCGTCGTCACCGACTCCCCTCTCCTCAACACGCCCGTAACAAGAGTTTACGGGCCGGAGGGTTGACGGCGGCGGACGTCGGGGTGATATTTGGGATGCCAAATTTTGGTATCCCAAATCGCCGTCGCAGCACGTCGATCGGAGGCCCGCATGACCGCCGCCCCGCTCACCGACTCCCAGCAAGAGACGAGCCCACCACCGGACCCCCGGCTGTGGAACGAGGACCTCGCCCCGGCGCGGGAACGCCGCTGGAAGGTCTACGACATCTTCGCGCTGTGGATGTCCGACGTGCACAACCTCGGCAACTACACCTTCGCGGCCGGGCTGTTCGTGCTCGGCCTGTCCGCCTGGCAGGTGTTCACCGCCCTGCTGTTCGGCTTCGTGATCATCTACTTCGGCATGAACCTGATGGGCCGGATCGGCCAGCGCACCGGCGTGCCGTTTCCGGTCGTCGCGCGGATCAGCTTCGGCACGTTCGGCGCCAACCTGCCCGCGCTGATCCGCGCGATCATCGCGATCTTCTGGTATGGCATCCAGACCTACCTCGCGAGCGTGGCCATCACGCTGCTCGTGCTCGCCATCGACCCCGGCCTGAAACCCTTGACCGAGCACGGTTTCCTCGGCCTGCACGCACTCGGCTGGATCTGCTTCGTCGCGCTGTGGGCGGTCCAGGCCCTGATCCTGACCCGCGGCATGGAGTCCGTGCGCAAGTTCCAGGACTGGTGCGGGCCGGCGATCTGGGTCGTGATGATCGCGCTCGCCGTCTGGATCCTCGCCGCCGGCAACTGGCACATTTCCCTGACCAGCAGCCCGAAGCAGCTCTCGACCGGTGAACAGATCCGCCAGTGGTTCGGCGCGGCCGGGTTGATCCTGGCCACCTACGGCACGCTGATGCTGAACTTCTGCGACTTCTCGCGCAACGCCCCGGACCAGAAGACGGTGAAGCGCGGCAACTTCTGGGGCCTGCCGATCAACTCGACGGCGTTCGCGCTGCTGTCGGTGATCGTGACCGCGGGCAGCATGCAGGTGTTCGGCGAGGCCATCACCGACCCGGCCGAGCTGCTGGCCAAGGTGCACAACACGCCGGTGCTGATCGTCGGCGCGCTGACGTTCGCCATCGCGACCATGGGCGTCAACATCGTCGCGAACTTCGTCTCCCCCGCCTACGACCTGGCCAACATCTGGCCGAAGCGGATCTCGTTCACCGTCGGCGGCCTGATCAGCGCGGTGGCCGCGCTGTGCGTGCTGCCGTGGAAGCTCTACTCCTCGCCCGCGGTGGTCAACTACTTCCTCGGCGGGCTCGGCGCGTTCCTCGGCCCGCTGTTCGGGATCATGATCGTCGACTACTACGTGATCCGGCGCGGCAAGGTCGACGTCGCGCAGCTGTTCGTCGACGGCGGCGCGTACCCGCGGGTGAACCCGCGTGCGCTGGTGACGTTCTTCCCCACCGCCGCGCTCGCCGCGGTGATCGCGCTGGTCCCGTTCTTCGCCCCGGCCGCGCCGTACTCGTGGTTCATCGGCACGGCCTCGTCGGCGGCGCTCTACTACGTCGTTTCGAGGAAGCATCGATGAGGATCGTCGTCACCAACTGCAACACCACCGAGGTGATGACGAAGGAGATCGAAGCCGGGGCCCGCGCGGCCGCGAGTCCCGGCACGGAGATCCTGGCGCGGACACCTCGCTGGGGACCGGAATCCGCGGAAGGGTGGCTGGACAGCTTCCTGTCCGCCGCCGCGGTGCTGGACCTGTTGCGGGGCCTGGAAGAACCGTTCGACGCCGTCGTGCTCGCCGGGTTCGGCGAGCACGGCCGCGAAGGCGCGCGCGAACTGCTCGACGTCCCGGTCGTCGACATCACCGAAGCCGCCGCGCACCTGGCCTGCCTGCTCGGCCGCCGCTACGGCGTCGTGACCACTTTGGACCGGACGTGCGGGCTGATCGAGGACAGCCTGCACGCGGCGGGCGTCGCGCAGAACTGCGTCACGGTCACCGGCGCCGGGCTCGGCGTGCTGGAGCTGACCGACGAGCGCCGCACGGAATCGGCGTTGCTCACCGCCGGACGTCGCGCGCGGGACGCCGGCGCGGAGGTGCTCGTGCTCGGCTGCGCCGGGATGACCGGCCTCGACCGGAAGATCGCGACGATGCTGGACATCCCGGTCATCGACGGCGTGGCGGCGGCGGTCCGGCTGGCGGAATCACTGGTGGCGCTGGGGCTGAACACGAGTCGCGCGGGCTCGTACGCCCGGCCGCTGGACAAGAGGCGCACCTGGCCCACCGATTGACACCTGCCGCACGAGGACGTCAGAATCCCCGCAGCCGTACCGCCGCCCGGTGACGACGTGGGGATTTCGACGTCCCCGAAAGGGCGGTGGAAGTGCGAAGGGTTCTGGGCTCGCTGTGTTTGACGGCAAGCATGCTCCTGGTCCCGGTCAGCGGGACGGCGGTGGCTGCGTCGCCACCACACACGATCGTCACCGACGGCGCCGAGCTCGCCGGGATCAAGCAGTCGATCCGCGGCGGCCACGCCACCCAGGCGCAGCGTGACGCCCTGAAAGCCGTGCTGGCCAAGGCGGACACCGCGCTCACCGCCGGGCCGTGGTCGGTCATGGACAAGCCGTCCGCGCCGCCGAGCGGGAACAAGCACGACTACATGAGCCAGGCGCCATACTGGTGGGCGAGCCAGCCGAAGACACCGGAGAACCCGCAGGGCTGCCCGTACGTCAGCAGGGACGGCCAGCGCAACCCCGAGGCCGACGCGATCACCGACCACACCTACCGGATGTGGGCGTGGGACGCGATGTACTACCTCTCGCTGGCCTGGTACTACACCGGCGACGCGAAATACGCGAAGCGGGCGGCACTGGACATCCGGACGTGGTTCCTCGACCCGGCAACGCGGATGAACCCGAACATGACGTACTCGCAGATCATCCCCTGCAAGACGACGATCAGCGGCACCGGGATCATCGACTCGACCCAGTCGTTCAGCCAGCTGATGGACGCGTTCGCGCTGCTCGACGGCGGCGCGCCCGGGTGGACCGGGCAGGACCGCTCCGGCATCAAGGCGTGGCTCACGCAGTACCTGTCCTGGATGCAGACCAGCCCGCAGGCGAAGCTGGAACTGGCCGCCACCAACAACCACGGCACGTTCCTCGACATGCAGAACGCGACGATCTCCGCGTACCTGGGTCACCGCGACGCCGCCCGGAAGATCGTCCTCGACGCGGAGCGGAAGCGGTTCCCGGTGCAGTTCGCCGCCGACGGCAGCCAGCCGCTCGAGCTGTCGCGCACGATGTCGTGGCACTACGTCAACTTCAACCTCACGGCGTGGGGCCGGCTGGCGGAGGTCGGGAAGAACCTCGGCGTCGACGTGTGGAAGTACCGGGCATCGAACGGTGTAACGCTGCGGAAGGTCGTCGACCAGCTGATCCCGGGCGCGCTGCACGGCGCGGAAGCCTGGCCGCACCAGCAGATCGGCGTGTTCGACCAGTCGATCGCGGCGGACATCTTCCACGCCGCGGCCGAGGAAGCGCACGACACCGACGCGGCGGCCGCGCTGAAGCAGATGCCGTTGCCGGCCGGCGGGGACACGTGGCCGGTGCGCGTTTCCTGCTTCCCGCTGGACCCGCCGCTGAAGTAAATCCGGACACCACGTCCCATAGCGCACGCCTTCGCGAATTGGTCTAGTCCAAAGTATTGACACTCGGTGCACGCGCGCGCACATTCGGACCGGGCCCGCTCGTGAAGACCATCGCGTACGCCCTCTCCCGCGCCGTCGCGGCCGGGAGAGGGCCGTCCGCCTGCGCGAGGAGACACCCATGCAGCGAAGACTCGCCCTGCTCGCCGCCGCGGCCGCCGCCGTTGTCGTGGGCGCGTTCACCGTCGCCG
>NZ_JAAGNB010001724.1:0-5911 GCF_010550475.1 Amycolatopsis sp. SID8362 | reverse complement strand
AGCACCCGCGGCTCGGCTACCCCGCCGACCTGCCCCTCGGCGAGGCGGCGAGCCTGGCGCTGAAGACCGTCGTCGCCCGGCTGACGGCGGCGGGCGCGGTGCTCACCCCGGTTTCCGTGCGGGAGCCCGGGTTCGACGGGCTCGACGCCCTCGTCGTGCCCACCGTGCCGGAGCACCCCGGGATCGCCGAAGCGCTGGCCGACCCGGCCGGCGTGGGCCACCGCCTGGCCGCCTGCACGGCGTTCGCGAACCTCCTCGACGTCGCCGCGGTGTCCGTCCCGGTGCTGCCGGGCGACCGCCGCCCGTTCGGCGTCACCTTCCTGACGCGGGCGTTCGAGGACCAGATCGCCCTCGACCTCGCGACCGTCTGCACGGACGAGCCGATGACGCCCTACCCCGAGCCGGGCGAGGACGTCGTCGTGTTCGGCGCGCACCTGCGCGGCCAGCCGCTCAACGCGGAGCTCACCGGGTTGGGCGCCCGGTTCGGCGGACCGGTCCGGACCATCGAGGGCTACCGGATGGTGCTCCTGCCCACCGAGCCGCCGCAGCCCGGCGTGCTGGCGGGCGGTGCCGTGCTCGACGGCGAACGCTGGCGGCTGTCCCCGGCGGCCTTCGAACGGTTCGCCGCGACGCTCAAGGAACCCTTCGTGCTCGACCGCGTCGAGCTGGACGACGGCACCGCGCCGCTGGCCGTCCGCTGCCTGGCCGCGGAAGGGCCTGGTCTGGACCGCTACGAGTCGTGGCGCGGGTACGTCCGGTTCGCCTCTACCGCCGGCCCGCGAGACCCCGGCTGACGCGGCGCACCAGGCCAGGTCCGTGCAGCGCGAAACCCGTGTAGAGCTGCACGAGCGACGCGCCGGCGTCCACGAGCCGGAGCGCGTCGTCGGGGCCCAGGATGCCGCCGACGCCGATGATCGGCAGGTTCCCGCCGGTGTGGTCGTGCACGAACCGCACGACCTCGGCCGCGCGGGTGGTCAGCGGCCGGCCGGACAGCCCCCCCGCCTGTCCGGCCAGGCTGCTCTCCGCGGCCGCGATGCCGTCGCGGGACAGCGTCGTGTTCGTGGCGATGATCCCGGCGACGCCGTGCTCCACCGCGACTTCCAGGAGTTCGTCCAGCGCGTCGTCGGTCAGGTCGGGTGCGACCTTCACCAGCAGCGGCGTCGGCGTGCCCGCGCCGGCCAGCTCCGCGGACGTCGACCGCAGCTCACCGAGCAGCTCGGCCAGCGCGGCGCGGTCCTGCAGCTGCCGCAGCCCCGGCGTGTTGGGGGAGCTGACGTTGATCGCGAAGTAGTCCGCGTACGGGTACAGCGCCCGCAGCGAGAACCGGTAGTCCTCGACGGCGTCTTCGAGCGGCGTGACCTTCGACTTGCCGATGCTGATCCCCAGCGGGACGCCGGGTTTGCCGTCGCGGGCCAGCTTGGCCGCGAGCGCCTCGGCGCCGTCGTTGTTGAAGCCCATGCGGTTGATCACCGCGTCGCTCGCGGGGAGGCTGAACAGCCGCGGCTTCGGGTTGCCCGGCTGCGCCAGCCGCGTCACCGTGCCGACCTCGACGAACCCGAAGCCCAGCGCGGCCCACGCGGGCAGCGCGCGGCCGTTCTTGTCCATCCCGGCGGCCAGGCCGACGCGGTTGGGGAAGCGCAGGCCCAGCACGGTCACCGGGTCGTCGACGCGCAGGGCGCCACCGAGCGCGGGCGCGGCCTTGCCGAGCCGCGAGAGGACGCCGATCGTGCGCTCGTGCACCAGCTCGGGGTCGTGGTAGGACAGCCGGTACAGCGCCGGGCGGACGATCTTGTCGAAGAACACGCCCCCATGCTGCCAAACCGCCTGCGGCCCGCGACCGGAGCGCCACTTTCACGTGAAAGCGACCACTACGCGCCGGCGGCCCGGAGGTCCTTCCACTCGTCTTCGAGCATCGCGTAGATCAGCTCGTCGGTCCACTCGCCCTTGACGATCTCGTTCTCCTTCAGGTGCGCTTCGCGGCGCATCCCGAGGCGTTCCATCAGCGCGGCGGACGCGGTGTTGCGGCCGTCACACCGGCCGATGACGCGGTGCAGGCCCAGGTCTTCGAAGCCCAGCCGGAGCAGTTCGGTGGTGGCTTCCGCGGCCAGGCCCTTGCCGTGGTGGTCCGGGTGGAAGACGAACCCGATCTCGCCCTGGCGGTGCTCGCTGCTGAGCCACTCGAGGTTCAGGTCGCCGATCAGCTGCCCGGTCGAGGCCAGTTCGACCGCCACGGCCAGGAACTGGCCTTCTTTGGTGAGGGTCGAGCTGTGGACGCGCTTCGCCAGCGCGGCGGCCGATTCGGCGCGGCTGCGCGGGCCCCAGTAGAGGTAGCGGGCGACGTCCGCGCGGGACTGGAAGGAGTTCAACGCGTCGAGGTCGCCGGGCGTGAACGGGCGCAGGAGCAGCCGATCCGTGGTGATCGGGTAGTCGGGCCTGAGCATGCTTCCAGGCTAGCGACCTTCAGCCGTCCGGGGGACAGAACGGCGAAACGCTGATCGCCGGACGGTCGTCCTGCGACGCCGGGTGGCATGACCTGCCCGGATGAGCGCATAAGGAACCCCCGGGGTGCCTCTCGAACGCCGTCAAACGTTCGAGCCCGAGCCGGACTGGTGCTCGGGAACCCCGGGGGCACGGTGACTGCCTGGTATTCGCTATCAGGCATCACGTGGAGCAGGCGATGAGCCAGAAGGTGGCTCAGCTGTAGCGCTGCTCAAAGTCCTCCACGTGCCATCCGCTAGCGGACAGCCACCTCACGAGTCCTGTTGGAATACAACTTTGGACCACCTCCTCTCTCGTGTACTGCCACGCTAGGCGAAGTTCCCCGGGTCCGGCAATGTCATTTTCGCGATCCCATTCCGCAGACCCGCTTTCCGCTGCTCGTCGAGGAAGGACGCGTCCACGGCGTTCTCCGCGAGCCGCGCGAGCTCGGCCGCGGTGAGCCCGATGGCTTCGGCGACGGCGACGTACTCGCCGGTCAACGTGGCGCCGAACATCGGCGGGTCGTCGGTGTTGAGCGTGACGACGACGCCGTGGTCGAGCATGCGCCGCACCGGGTGCGCGGCGACGCTGCCGACCTGTCCGGTCCGGACGTTCGACGTCGGGCACACCTCGAGGGGGATCCGGTGCGCGGCAAGGTGTTCCAGCAACGCGGGGTCGCCGACGCAGCTTGTGCCGTGGCCGATCCGTTCGGCGCCGAGGTCGTGCAGCGCGGACCAGATCGTGGCCGGGCCGGTGGTTTCGCCCGCGTGCGGGACGCTGTGCAGCCCGGCTTCCCGCGCCCGCGTGAAGAACGGCTCGAACCGCGCGCGGCCGACCCCGAGTTCCGGCCCGCCCAGCCCGAACGACACCAGGCCCTCGGGGCGTTCGCGCAGCGCGAACACGAGCGTCTCCTGCCCGGCTTTGACGCCCTTCTCGCCCGGGATGTCGAAGCACCAGGCCAGTTCCACGCCCAGTTCGGCGGCGCGGGCCCGGCCGGTCTCCAGCCCGGCCAGCAGTTCGTCGCCGGGCATGCCGTCGAGCAAGTGGTTGTACGGCGTCACGGTGACTTCGGCGTAGCGGCAGTTCTGCGCGGCGAGGTCGGCGGCCAGGCCGGTCACCAGCGCGCGGACGTCGTGGCGGTCGCGCACCAGCGACGTGACCGCGAGGTAGACGGTGAGGAAGTGGGCGAAGTCGCGAAAGGTGAAGAACTCCGCGAGCTCGCGCGCGTCGGTGGGGACGCCGGCGGCCGGGCGCCGCCGGGCCAGTTCGAGGACGGTCGGCAGGCTCGCCGAGCCGACCAGGTGGACGTGCAGTTCGACCTTGGGCAGGGCCTGCGCGAAGGCGCGCAAGGCCTGCCCGGTGAGGATTCCGGGCATGACGAAGCTCCCTGAGGCGGGTTTGCGGGTGACGGGGTGCCGGGCGCGGCTCAGGGAGCGAGGTCGCCGCGTTCGGTGTCGGTCCCGTAGAGCGGGAGCTTGAACGTCGTCACGGGGCCGAGTCTACTGCGGTGGGTACGGCCCGGCCTGGTCCTTCGGGCAGAACCACGTCGGTCGCCGCTGGACGTCGAGGCCCTGCGTGCGGACCAGGAGCTGCCCGCCGCAGCGGAAGCAGCCCTGGCGGGTGCGCTCGTAGACCCAGTTCTTGCGGTTGCGGTCGAGGTGGCCGGTGGTGCTCTGGTCGAAGCGGCCGGAGCGGGCGTTGGCCAGCAACAGCTTGCGGGCCAGCGCGACCGTGGTCGCGGCGTCCACTTCGGACACCGGGGCCCACGGCGTGACCCCGAGCAGGAAGGCGATTTCGCACTTGTAAAGGTTTCCCACACCGGCCATGACCCGCTGATCGAGCAGCGCGAGCCCGAGTTCGCGGTCCGGGTCCGCGGCCAGGTTCGCGACCGCGCGCGCGGCGTGCTCTGCCGACCACCGCGGATCGAGCAAGTCCGGGCCGAGGTGGGCGACGAGGTCGGCTTCCTTCGGCGTGGCAACGAGTTTGAGGTCGTGGACGCGGAAGCCGATCACCTGGACGTCGGCCGCGGTCAGGATCACGCGGGCGTGGTGGCCGGGGCGCCGCCACTTCGCGCCGGCCGGGTAGACGTCCCACATGCCGTCCATCATCAGGTGTGAGTGGAGCGTCAGGTCGCCGGAGAAGCGCGTGAAGAGGTGCTTGCCGACCGTGCCGACGCCGAGCACTTCGCGCCCGGCGAGGTCCACAGTGGCCAGCTGGGGCACGCGGAACTCCCCGCGCAGCAACGTCTTCCCGGCCAGTGCCCGGTCGAAGCGCCGCCCGACGAGGTACACGGTGTCACCTTCGGGCACGGCTCACCCGGCCGATTCGGACACCTCGGCCGGGGCCTCGGGCGTCTCCGGCGCCGGGCCTTCCGGCCAGTCCGGGCCGTCGGGCTCCTCGCCGGAGACGCGGTGCCGGCCGGCCCGGTTCGAGCGCAGGATCTTCGCCAGCACCATGTTGAACGTCAGCGCGATCTCCTGGGCACCGGGGGAGTGCCACTCGTGGATCGGGCTGCACGCGCCCTGGGCCTGCTGCACCGCGAGGCGGTCGGTGATCGCCGTCGGCATCACCAGCGAACCGAAGTTCTCGCGCAGCTCGGCGATCCGGTACTGGTGCTCGTAGGAGCGGACGCGCAGCTTGTTCACCAGCACCCCGATCGGGCGCAGCCGGGGGTTGAGGTCCTTGCTGACCTTCTCGATCGCTTCCAGCGCCCGGTGCGCGCCCGCGACGGCGTACATCGTCGGCTCGGTGACGATGAGCGCGCTGTCCGCGGCGACCAGTGCCGACTTCGTCAGCCGGCCCAGCGACGGCGGGCAGTCCAGGATCACCAGCTCGTAGGGCAGCTCGCCCAGCGGCTCGCGGTGCAGCTCGTCGAGCGCGCGGGAGAAGTTCGCCAGCCGCTCGCTGTCGGCCTCGGGGTCGTTGAGCAGCTCCAGCTCTTCGGAGCCGACGAGGACGTCGACGTCCTCGCTCCACACGCTGGGCGCGATCGCGCGCTCGAGCGTTTCCCGGTCCGGGGTCTCGAGCACGTCCGCGAGGGTGGCGTCGGTGAACGGCGGGTCGAGCGAGGTGGTGGCGTTGCCCTGCGGGTCGAGGTCGACCACCAGCGTCCGCGTGCCCCTACGCAAGGCGGCGGACGCGATACCGAGAGCGACCGTCGTCTTGCCGACGCCTCCCTTGAGGCTGAGTACGGCGACCGTGTGCACGACGACCAGCCTACGGGTGCGGGCGAGGCGCGCCGTCGGGCAAGGGGCGTTCACTCGAAGGGAGGAGCCGGGGAGGCGGGCGGGGGCGGGCACTACCCTGTCCGGCATGAAGACGGAGACCGTGGCCGCCCGGGGTTCGGGCGCCGTCCGCCGGGTGCTCGAGGCCGAGCTGAAGGCCGCCCGCGCCCGCGGCGCCGAGCACCCCCGCGTCGTCGACGTGGGCGGCG
>NZ_JAAGNB010001669.1:0-15293 GCF_010550475.1 Amycolatopsis sp. SID8362 | reverse complement strand
CTGGCTCGGCGACGGCCGCCCGGGGTTGGCTACGGCCGCTCAGCTCGGCTAACGCTCGCCCGGCTCGGCGACGGCCGCCTGGCTCGGCGACGGCCGCCCGGGGTTGGCTACGGCCGCTCAGCTCGGCTAACGCTCGCCCGGCTCGGCGACGGCCGCCTGGCTCGGCGACGGCCGCCCGGGGTTGGCTACGGCCGCTCAGCTCGGCTAACGCTCGCCCGGCCCGGCGATGCCCGCCTGGCTCGGCGACGCCCGCCCGGGTCGGCGACGGCCGCTCGGCTCGGCCTGAGCGGCTCAGCGATGCGCCCCAAGGCGGCCTTGGTTGCGTCTTGCGCACCGAAGGCCGCCTTGGTTGCGTCAGACGCACCGAAGGCCACATTGGGGCGCTCGTGCCGAGCGGCCCGGCATGGCTCGCCTAGTCCGCGTAACGGGCGGCGATCGCGGCCGCCCGGTCGCGCAACACCGCGCGTAACCATTGCGGCGTAAGGACTTCCGCGGCCACGCCGAGCTGCCACAGCGCCCACTCCGCGTGCCGGGCGTCCTGGAACGTCATCGACAGCCGCGGCCAGCCCTCCCCGTCGGCCGACTCGGTGACCGTCAGCGCGGTAGCCAGCAGGTCCGCTCGCCGCGCGGGGTCGACCCGGGCCTGCACCGTCACCTGGTCGCCGCCGGTGCGGAAGCGCGTGGTGCGCTCCTGCCACGCCCGCTCCAGGTCGACGTGCTCCGCTCGCCGCGCCGGCTCGGGGAGGGACTCGGCGGCCAGGACCCGGGACAGGCGGTACGTGCGGTCGGCGCCCGATCTCGTGGCCAGCAGGTAGCCCTGGCCGCGGACGGTGACCAGGCCGATCGGGTCCACCGTGCGCCACTCCGGGGTGCTGTCCGCGGCCGCGTAGTGGAGGCGCAGGCGGTGCCCGGTCAGCACTGCGCGGCGGATCTCGGCCGCGATCTCGGCCGGGACGTCGTCGGCGGGCACGCGGCGGGCCAGGAGGTCGGTCTCCGGGTCGACGAGCAGGCGTTCGGCCACGCCGGTCGCGGCCGCGCGCTGGCTTTCCGGCAGGGCGTCGACCACCTTGAGCATCGCCGAAGCGAGCGCCGGACCGAGGCCGAACGCCTGCGCGCCGGGGCGGGCGCCGGCGATCAGCAGGGCGAGGGCCTCGTCGTGGTTCAGGCCGGTGAGCTCGGTGTGGAACCCGGGCAGCAGCTCGAAGCCGCCGTGGCGGCCGCGTTCGGCGTAGACCGGGACGCCCGCCGCCGACAGCGCCTCGATGTCGCGCAGCACCGTGCGGGTCGAGACCTCCAGCTCGCGCGCGAGGGTCGCCGCGGACAACCGGCCGCGCCGGCGCAGCAGCAGCACCAGCGAGACCAGCCGGTCGGCGCGCACGCCGGAACCGTAGCCGAATACACGACAAGAGGTGTCGTGATTCGTTGCGAAGCTCTCCTCACTGTCGATCAACGGATGGAGCTGAAGTGGCTGTGCGGCGAACCGCGGTCAACCCGTGGAACTGGTCGGTCGAACTGGGGTACCACCAGGGTGAACTCGTCTCCGGGCAGACCCGGACCCTGTACTGCGCGGGCCAGACCGCGATGAACGCCGACGGCGAGCCCCAGCACGCCGGTGACCTGGCCGCGCAGCTGGCGCTGAGCCTCGACAACCTCGAGGCCGTCCTCGGCGAGGCCGGGATGTCACTGGCCGACCTCGTCCGGCTGACCGTCTACACGACCGACGTCGACCTGCTCTTCCAGCACTACGGCGTGCTCGTCGGGCGGCTGGCCGCGGCCGGGGTCGCGCCGGCCACGACGGTGCTCGGCGTCACGCGGTTGGCGATTCCCCCGCTGCTGGTCGAACTGGAAGGGACTGCCGTCGCCTGAACAGCCCGGTATTGACGGACGGAGGGCCGCGGCGCACCATAGACCGGTCTATGGTCCAGCGCCGGCCGGAGGGAACCCGCCATGCCCCACGACGTCCGCCCCCGGGTCCGGCTCTTCGGCGAGCTCCTGGCGCATTGGGCGCGGGAACGCCCGGACGGCACCGCGCTGCGCTTCGGTGACCGGTCGTGGACGTGGGCGGAGTTCGACGAGCGCGTCAGGCGGCTGTCGGGCGCGCTCGCGGGCGCCGGGGTCGGCCGGGGCGATCGCGTCGCGTTCGTCGACAAGAACCACCCCGCCTGCCTGGAGACGACGTTCGCCGCGGCCGGGCTCGGCGCCGCGAACGCCGTGGTCAACTGGCGGCTCTCCGGCGACGAACTCGCTTACGTGCTCAAGGATTCCGGCGCGAAGGTAGTCTTCGTCGGCGCCGAGCTGCGGCCGGCGCTCGACGCGGTCCGCGACCGGCTGCCCGCGCTCGAGCGCGTGGTCGTCGTCGGCGGGGAGGACGACGAGTACGAAGCCTTCCTGGCCGCCGCCGAGCCGCGCGCCGCGTCCGATGTGGACGAAGACGCCGGCGTGCTGATCATGTACACCAGTGGTACCACGGGTTTCCCGAAGGGTGCCGTGCTGACCCACCGCAGCGTCCTCGCCCACGGCCTCGCCGCCGGCACGGCGTTCCCGATCAGCCCCGGTGACGTCAACCTCGTCGCGATGCCGCTGTTCCACGTCGGCGGCAGCTGCTACGCGGTTTCCGGGTTCCTCTACGGCGAACCTTCCTACCTCACACGGGAACCCGACGCGGCGTCGCTGTTCGCCGCGCTGAAAGCCGGGATCACGCACGCTTTCCTGGTGCCCGCCGTCGTGGCCGGGATCGCGCAGGCCGGGGAAGACGCGCTCAAGGCGTTCTCCCGCTTGAAGTACCTCTGCTACGGCGCGTCGCCGATGCCGCTCCCGTTGCTGCGCACCGTGCTCGCCGCCTGGCCCGACGTCAAGTTCGCGCAGGTGTACGGCATGACCGAGCTGTCCGGCGCGGTCACCGCCCTGGACGCGGAGGCGCACCGCGACGCGTCCCGCCCCGAGCGGCTGGCCTCTGCGGGCACCGCACTGTCCGGAGTGGACATCCGGATCGTCGACCCGGTGACGGCCGAGGACGCCGCGGTCGGGGAGGTCTGGGTCCGCACCGACCAGCGGATGGCGGGCTACCTCGGCAAGCCCGAGGCCACCGCCGAGACCATTGTGGACGGCTGGGTGCGCACCGGCGACGTCGGGCGGCTCGACGACGGCGGGTTCCTGTTCCTCGAGGACCGCGTCAAGGACATGATCATCACCGGTGGTGAGAACGTCTACTCGCCCGAAGTCGAGCGCGTGGTGGCGGAGTTCCCCGGCGTCGCCGAGGTGGCCGTGATCGGCATCCCGGACGAGCGGTGGGGCGAGCAGGTCAAGGCCGTCGTCGCCGGCGACCAGCTCGACGCCGACAAGCTCATGGAGTTCTGCCGCGAGCGCCTCGCCCACTACAAGTGCCCGCGCAGCGTCGACGTCGTGGAAGCCTTGCCGCGCAACGCGACCGGCAAGATCCTCAAGCGCTCGTTGCGCGAGCCGTACTGGCGGGACCGGGACCGGAACGTCTGATGCCGCCGGTCACGCGGGACGCGTACTTCGCGGCCGCGCTGGACGTGCTGGCCGAGCACGGGTTCACCGAGCTGAACGTCGGCAGGCTGTGCCGCGGCCTCGGCGTCACGAGCGGGTCGTTCTACCACCACTTCGGCGGCTGGCCGGGGTTCGTGGAGCAGCTGCTCGACCACTGGGAACAGCGGCAGGTGCGCATCCTGCGCGAACGGAACTTCGGCCGCGGCGGCCCGTCGGCGGACTTCACCGCGCTGATGGACCTGACGCTCGGGCTGCCGCACGAGGCCGAGGCGGCCATCCGGGCGTGGGCGGCGAACGACGAAACCGTGCGGGCGGCGCAGAAGCGCGTCGACTCCGCGCGGGTGCGGACGGTCGGCAAGGCGGTCAAGGGCATCGTCGGCGACGGCGCCCTCGCGCGGACGCTGACCTCGCTGGGCATGGCGTTGCTGGTGGGCCACCAGCAGCTGGCCTCGGCGGGGGAGCACAGCGAACTGGCCACCCTGCTGGCGGAGTACACGCGGCTGGTGCACTCGCGCGCGGGGTCGTGAGTGTTTGGTCGGGTTAGAACCCGACTGAACACTCACGACGCGGTCAAGCGTTGCCGAGCACCCGGGTCACGGCGATCTCCAGGACGACCCGCTGGGGGTTCGGCTTGGGCTGGCGGTACCGGGCGGCGTAGCGGTTTTCGGCGTCGCGCACCGACTCCGGGTCGTCGCGCAGCACCGCGCGGCCCTCCAAAGTGGACCACTTCGGCCCTTCCAGCTGGCAGACCGCGACCGGGACGCCCTCGGTGCCCGCGGCCCGGATCAGCCGCGCCTTGACCGAGCCGGCGAAGGTGATCACGCGGGCGAGGCCGGCCTCGAAGTCCACCGTGACGCCGACCGCGACGACGTGCGGCGTGCCGTCGGGCCGGACCGTGGTGAGGGTGGCCAGCCGGCGCTCGGTCCAGAACGCCCGGAAGCCGGGGCCGCGGTCGTCGATCTTCATGGGTCCACGCTAGTCCGTCCGGGTGGCCGGGGTCGCCGTGAGACCACTCACGGTCATAGTAAGGAAAGTTTCCTAACAGTCTTGACCGGATCTTGAACCTTCTGTCACGCTCACATCGCCGTCGCCGCAGCCAACGATGCCTTTACGGAGGAGCGATGAAGAGAATCGTCCGGGCGGTGGTGGCTTCGGCCGCGCTGGCCGCCGGGCTGCTGAGCGTGCCGACGACCGCGTCCGCCGCGGGCACCCCGTACGTGCCGGGCACGCTGCGGCCGTCCGTCTCGCAGGCCACGCAGGACGCCGCGCTGCAGAAGTACTACGACTTCTGGAAGCAGAACTTCCTGACCACCAAGTGCGGCAGCGGCACCTACGCCGTGCTGTCGAAGGACGCCGACCCCTCCTTCGTCGCCGAGGGCGAGGGCTACGGGATGACGATCTCGGCGATGATGGCGGGCAAGGACTCGCAGGCGCGCTCGATCGTCGACGGGATCCTGAAGTTCGTGAAGGCGCACCCGTCGGTCAACAACAAGGACCTGCACGCGGCCGAGCAGGATGCGAACTGCAAGAGCGTCAACGGCAGCGACTCCGCGACCGACGGCGACCTCGAAATCGCCTACGGCCTGCTGATCGCGGACCAGAAGTGGGGCAGCGCGGGCGCGGTCAACTACAAGGCCGAAGCCGTCCGGATCATCAACGCGATCAAGAAGAGCGAGGTCAACGGGACCACGAAGTTCACGCTCCTCGGCGACTGGGGCAACGACGCGGAGTACAAGAACAGCTCGCGCTCGTCGGACTGGATGCCCGGCCACCTGCGCGCCTTCGCGAAGGCGACCGGCGACAGCTTCTGGGACTCGGTCCGGACCCGCTCCGAGACCGCGGTGAGCCAGCTGCAGTCGCAGTACGCGCCGAACACGGGCCTGCTGCCGGACTTCGTGGTCAGCACGAACACGACCCCGAAGCCGGCGCCGGCAAACTTCCTGGAAGGCGCGTACGACGGCAAGTACAGCTGGAACGCCTGCCGTGACCCGTGGCGCCTCGGCGTGGACGCGATCACCGCCCCGAACAGCGCGGCGGCCGCGCAGGTCCGCAAGATGACGACGTGGATCAAGTCCGCCACGGGCGGCGACCCGGCGAAGATTCAGAGCGGCTACTCGCTGTCGGGCTCGAAGACCGAAAGCGGCCAGCACCCGTGCTTCACCGCCCCGTTCGCGGTGGCGGCGATGGCGGACCCGGGCAGCCAGGCCTGGCTGGACAAGCTGTGGACGGCGGTCTCGTCGTGGTCCCCGGACTCGACGGACTACTACGGGACGGGCATCACGATCCAGGTCCTGCTGATCCTGAGCGGCAACTACGTGGCCGCGTAGCGTGGTTCGTCCCGCACCCGGAATCCGGGTGCGGGACGGCACCGTCGTGGGTGAGACTGGCGGCATGACCGGTCACCCGCTGCTTCAGCCAGTGGTGGCCGTCGCCGTTCGTGCTCGACGGCGTCCGGTTCGCCACCGCCGAGCACTACATGATGTGGCGCAAGGCGCTGCTGTTCGGTGACGAAGAAGTGGCCGCGCAGGTGCTGACTGCGATGCACCCGAAGCAGGCCAAGGACTTCGGCCGCCGGGTGCGCGGGTTCGACGAAGCGGTTTGGGTGGCCCGCCGCCGCGAGATCGTGGTCGACGGCAACGCCGCGAAGTTCGCACAGCACCCCGCGCTCGGCGACTACCTGGCCGGGACCGGCGAGCGGGTGCTCGTCGAAGCGAGCCCGGTCGACCGGGTCTGGGGCGTCGGCCTCGCCGCCGACGACCCGCGCGCCGGGAAGCCTCGCGCGTGGCGGGGCCTCAACCTCCTCGGGTTCGCCCTCGCGGACGTCCGGGCTCAGCTCGGTTCGCGGACCGGCAGGCCGGCGGCGCGGTAGATCTCGTCGATCACCGTCATCGTCTCCACCGCGTCCGCCGCCGACGTCCGAACCGGGGCGCCGTCCAGGACCGCCGCCGCGAACGCGTCCAGCTGGTAGGCGTACGTCGCCCGGCGGGGGAACTTCTCCGTGCGGCGGACGCCGTCCACCTGGACCGACATCCGGTGGTACGCCTGGGGCATCAGCGGGTTGACCACGCTGATCGAGCCCCGCGACCCCGTCACCTTCGCGCTGATGTTCAGCAGGGACGACGACCACATCGAGCACGTCACCCGGCCCGTGTGGCCCGAGGGAAAGCGCACCTCCGCCGTCATCGCGCGGTCGACCCGCGGTGATCGCAGGCGAGCCGTTGCCGAGACCACCGAAGGGGTTTCGCCGCCGAACGCGCGGGCCATGTGGACCGCGTAGCAGCCGGCGTCCATCGTGGCGCCGCCCGCCAGCCCGTAGTCGTAGCGGATGTCCGAGAACTTCGGCAGCGGGAAGCACACCGCCGTCTCGACGCGCTCCAGCGTGCCCAGCTCGCCCGACGCGACGATCTCCTCGACCCGCAGCGCCAGCGGGTGGTAGCGGTAGTGGAACGCCTCCATCACGACGCGGTCCGACGACGAAGCCAGCGAAGCGATCTCCCGGGCCTCCGCCGCGTTCGCCGTGAACGGCTTCTCGCACAGCACGTGCTTGCCCGCCTCCAGCGCCGCCCGCGTCCACTTGCCGTGGAGGCCGTTCGGCAGCGGGTTGTACACCGCGTCGATCTCCGGATCCGCCAGCAGCTCGTCGTAGGACCCGTACGCGGCCGGGATCCGATGCCGCGTGGCAAACGTTTGCGCGCGCTCGAGGGAGCGGGCCGCGACGGCGCCGACCGAGACCGAAGAGTGCGAAGAAGCGGGCTTGACCAGGGCGGTGGGAGCGATTCGGGCCGCACCCAGGATGCCGATCCGCAGGCTCATCCGCGCAAGTTAGCACCGAGGCAAATTTCAACAGCCAGTTGACCTCTTCAACAACGGGTTGTACCGTTCCGGCCAGCCGAACAGTGGAGGTCCGTTATGTCCCGTTCACGTGCCGCACAGGCGGTGTTGCTCGCGAGCCTGGCCGTCCTGGTGACCGCCTGCGGTGGGGGCCCCGACGGCGCGGGCGGGACGTCGCAGGCCGCCGGCGCGCCCGCGTCCGGCATCCCGGACACCGCCGCGATCGTCCAGGGCGTGCAGAAGGACGCCCAGCTCAACGCGGCCCTGCCGGCCAACGTCAAGTCCGCGGGCCTGCGCCTGGCGTCGAACCTGCAGTCCGCGCCCAACAACTTCTACGCCGCCGACGGCAAGACCCCGATCGGCTACGAAGTCGACCTCGCCAAGGCGATCGCCGCCAAGCTCGGCGTCACGGTGGCCCACCAGGACATGGCGTTCGGCTCGCTGATCACCAGCCTCCAGTCCGGCCGCATCGACCTGACCATGGCCGGCATGAACGACACCAAGGCCCGCCAGGCGCAGATCGACTTCGTCGACTACTTCACCTCGGGCATCACGATCATGATCCGCAAGGGCAACCCGGACGGCATCACCGGCCCGGACACGCTGTGCGGCAAGAACGTCGCCGTCGTGCAGGGCACCAGCCACCAGAAGTTCGCCGAGGCGCAGAGCGCCAAGTGCACGCAAGCCGGCAAGCCCGCGGTGAACGTCACCGCGACCGACAGCGACAACCAGAACCAGAACCAGCTGCGCACCGGCCGCGTCGCCGCGATCCTCAACGACCTCCCCAGCGCCGTCTACATCTCGCGCACCGCGGGCGACGGCAAGTTCTTCGAGGTCGTCCCGGGCGAGCCGATCGAGGGCGGGCCGTACGGCATCGGCGTCAACAAGGCCAACACGGCGTTGCGCGACTCCGTGCAGAAGGCCCTGCAGGCCCTGATCGCCGACGGCACCTACGGCAAGATCCTGCAGGCCTGGGGCGTCGAGCAGGGCGCGATCGAGGAGGCCGCGGTCAATGGCGGGTCCTGAACCGCTCCCGATCGTCCGGCTCCGGCACTGGGGCCGGTGGGTCGCCGCCGCGATCATCCTCGCGCTGCTCGTGCTGCTGGGCATCGCGCTCGGCAACGCGCAGATCGAGTGGAACCAGGTCCCGGACTTCGTGTTCTACAAGGTGATGGCGACCGGCCTGCTCAACACCGTCGTCCTCGCCGTGCTGTCCCAGGCCGTCGCGATCGTGCTCGGCGTCGTCATCGCCCTGCTGCGCCGCAGCGCCAACCCGGTCGCCCGGTGGTTCGCCGCCGGCTACATCTGGATCTTCCGCGGTCTGCCCGTGCTGCTGCAGATCCTCCTTTGGTACAACCTGGCGCTGGTCTTCCCGGTGATCGACATCCCGTTCCTCGTCCACGAGCAGACGAACGTGCTGATCAGCGCGTTCACCGCGGCGTTCCTCGGCCTGGCGCTCAACGAAAGCGCGTACATGGCCGAGATCGTGCGAGCGGGGCTGAACAGCGTCGACAGCGGACAGACCGAGGCGGCGAAGTCGATCGGCATGACGCCGGCCGCGACGCTGCGCCGGGTCGTGCTGCCGCAGGCGATGCGCGTGATCATCCCGCCCACCGGCAACGACTTCATCAACATGCTCAAGGGCACGTCGATGGCGTCGGTGATCGGCGTGACCGAGCTGATCCACGCGGCCAACAACATCTCGTCCAACAACCTGCTGGTGATGGAGACGCTGCTCGCCGCGGCCGTCTGGTACATGGTGGTGGTGACCGTCGCCGGCGTCGGCCAGCACTACCTGGAACGCTCGTTCGGGCAGGCCGACCGCGGACCTCTTGCCCGCGCGGGCAAGGCGTTGCGCGGCGTGCCGCTGGTGAGGAGTGCCCGTGTCTGAGCCACTGCTGCGCGCCGTCGGCGTCCGGAAGTCCTACGGCCACACCGAAGTCCTCGGCGGCATCGACCTCGAAGTCCGCAAGGGGCAGGTCGTCTGCCTGCTCGGGCCGTCGGGCGCCGGGAAGAGCACGTTCCTGCGCTGCATCAACCACCTGGAGACGATCGACGCCGGCCAGATCTGGGTCGACGGCGAGCCGATCGGCTTCCGGCAGCGCGGCGGGAAGCTGTACGAACTGCGCGAACGCGAGGTGGCGCGCCAACGGCGTGACATCGGCATGGTGTTCCAGCGGTTCAACCTCTTCGCGCACCGGACGGCGCTGGAGAACGTCGTCGAGGGCCCGATCCGGGTGCTCGGCCTGAAGCCCGAAGACGCGCGGAAGCAGGGGCTCGAGCTGCTCGACCGCGTCGGGCTCGCGCACCGCGCCGACGCGTACCCGGCGCAGCTGTCCGGCGGGCAGCAGCAGCGCGTGGCGATCGCGCGGTCGCTGGCGATGAAGCCGAAGCTGATGCTGTTCGACGAGCCGACGTCGGCGCTGGACCCGGAGCTGGTCGGCGAGGTGCTGGAAGTGATGAGTACGTTGGCGGGGGAGGGGATGACGATGGTCGTCGTGACGCACGAGATGAGCTTCGCCGCGGAGGCCGCCGACGAGGTGGTGTTCCTGGCCGACGGCGCCGTCGTCGAGACCGGGCCACCCAGCGAGGTCCTCAGCGCGCCGAAGCACGAGCGGACCCGGCAGTTCCTGGCGAGGATCCTCGCGTGACGCGGATTTCGCCCCGGTACCTGCTCCAGTTCGACGAGCCCGCCGGGTACCTCGACTTCGCCCGGTTCGGCCCGCCGTCGCACGCGGTGCTCGACACGACCGCCGCCCTGCTGCACCAGGCCACCACGGCCGGTCCGTCCACTGTGGACGAGCTGATGCGGCAGGAGGTCCGCGCCAAGGCGGCCGCGGCGCGGCTGTCCGGTTCGGACACCGACCACACCGTGCTGCTCCCGCACACCAGCCTCGGGCTGTTCCAGGCGGCGTTCCACAGCTCGGGCGAGGTGCTGGTCTCGGCGTCGGAGTTCCCGGCCAACACGTACCCGTGGGCCCGCGCCGAGCAGGCCGGACGACTTCGGGTTCGGCGGCTGACCAGCGGCTATGTGACGCCCGAGCGGGTCGCCGAGGCGTTGACGCCGGAAATCACGACGGTGAGCGTCAGCGCGGTCGACTTCCGCACCGGCTTCCGCGCCGACCTGGCCGCGCTGCGCGACGTCGTCGGCGACCGGCTGCTCGTCGTCGACGGCATCCAGGGCTTCGGCGTGATCGAGGCGCCGTGGGAGGTCGCCGACGTGCTGGTCGTCGGCGGGCAGAAGTGGCTGCGCGCGGGCTGGGGCACCGGCTTCGCGGTGCTGTCGGACAACGCGTTGGAACGGATGGACCCGGTGCTGTCGGGCTGGACCGGCGCGCGCGACCCCGGCCTGTTCGACGACGAGATCCACGCGCCCGACGCCACCGCGCAGGCGTGGTCGATCTCCAACCTCAGCCCGATCACGTCCGGCGCGTTCGCCGAGGCCCTCGAACTGGTCGAGGACGCCGGGGTGCCCGCCATCGCGGCGCGGATCGCCGAGCGGATCGGCTCGTTCGAGGACGTGCTGGCCTCGTGCGGCGCCGAAGTGGTGTCCGCGGTGGACCGGCGGGCGGGGATCCTGGCGTTCACGCTGCCCGGGCACCCCGCCGAGCAGGTCGGCGCGGCGCTGGCCAACGCCGGGATCGCGGCGACCGTGCGGCCCGAGCACGTCCGCCTGTCGCCGCACGCCTCGACCCCGGCGGCCGCGGCGGACCTGCTGCGCTCCGCGTTGGAGACGTTGACGAAGCCACGGGAACCGCTGGTCGTCCCGGCCGCGGGCGCGACGACGCACGAAGTGCTCACCGCGCTGGTGCCGGCGATCCCGGGGCTCGCGGCGATGCTGGGACCGGGCAACGAAGTGCTGCTGCACGACCTGAGCCGGCTGCCGGACTCGATCGTCGCCATCGCCGGCGACCTGACCGGCCGCAGCGTCGGCGGCCCGATGACCGACCTGCTGCTCGGCTTGGTCCGCCGTGGCACCACGCAGGACCTGACGAACTACCGCACGCACGGCCCGGACGGTCGCGCGATCCGGTCGTCGACGCTGTTCCTGCGTGACGCCGACGGGGTCGCGGTCGGCTGCCTGTGCGTCAACAGCGTGGACGCGTCGGCTTCGACAGGCGGCAACGGCGAGCCGGAAACTTTCCCCCCGGACGTCGACAGCCTGCAGCGGTTCCTCGTCGACCGGGCGGTCACCAAGGCCGGGATCCCGGTGGACCTGATGAAGAAGCGGCACAAGGCCGCGGTGGTCCGCGAACTCGACGAAGCCGG
Source organism: Amycolatopsis sp. SID8362 (assembly GCF_010550475.1). Lineage (NCBI taxonomy): Bacteria > Bacillati > Actinomycetota > Actinomycetes > Pseudonocardiales > Pseudonocardiaceae > Amycolatopsis > Amycolatopsis sp. SID8362. The sequence goes on along the minus strand of NZ_JAAGNB010001669.1, from coordinate 3,683 downwards.
TTATTTCCTGATCAAGGACGCGGTCGACCACCTGGCCGGCCGGCTCGACGTCACGCGCTACACGATCTACAACTACCTCAACGAAATCCGTGCCTGATCGGGGCCTTGCCCGTACGCGTTCCGCAGCGGACCATGGCGCGCATGACCGAACCGGACACGCGCGCGCTGCTGCGCCTCGAACCGGAGGGCGGCGCTGACGAGGAGGAACTCGACCGCCTCGCCCGCCGGCTGCGCGCCGAGCTGGGCGAGCTGGACGTCGACCTGCTGTCGGCACCCGGCGAACTCCCGCCGGGCGCGAAAGCCGCGGACCCGGTGACGATCGGTTCGCTGGTGGTGGCGTTCAGCGCGGCGGGCGGCGTGTTCCCGGGTCTGGTGGAGACGCTGAAGGAGTGGCTGGGCCGGCAGGCGGGCAAGCACAAGATCAAGGTGACGATCGACGGGGACACCGTCGAGCTGGAGCGGGCGACGTCGGCGGAGCGGGAGCAGCTGATCGACGCCTTCGTCCGGCGGCACGCCTAGTAGCCGCCGATCCGGCAGTGCCAGCCGGTCTTGGTGTCGGTCCAGCAAGCTTCGCCGCCGAGCACCGCCGGGACGGCGGGCCGCGCGGTCCCGGGCACCGGGGGCAGGCCGACGCGGAGGTTGTCGGCCACGAAGTCCTGGAACCGGTCGGCGAGGTCGCACAGCGCGAGAGCCGGGCTGTCCCGACGCGTCGCGAAGCCGAAGGCGGTTCCGTCGGCCGCGGTCACCAGGACCCGGTACGCGCCCTCGACGGCCGAAATCGACCACGTCACCGCGCCGATCCAGGCGGCGGATTCGCGGTCCGGCGCACTGGCGGCGAAGTCGCGGACCACGCGGTCCGGGCTGACCATCACGGCGCCAAGAACGATTCCACGGCGGCCGCAGCCGTCTCGAGGCCGCCGTGGCCGCGGATTTCCGCCTTCAGCTCCGCCAGCCGGGCCGCCACCGCGGCCGACGACGCGACCTCGTCCACCGCCGCCCGCAACGACTCCGCCGTCACCGATTCGGCGGGCAGGTAGCGTCCCACGCCCAGCGCCGCCAGCTGCGCCGCGTTGCCGAACTGGTCCGCGGCCTGCGGGATCGCCACCGTCGGCACCCCGAACCACAACGCCTCCGTCGCCCCGCCCATCCCCGCGTGGGTCACGAACGCCGACGCCGCTTCGAGGACCGCCAGCTGTGGCACGCTTTCGTGCACCTCCACCGAGTCCGGCAGCGGGCCGAGGTCCGCCGGGGAGACGTGCTTCCCCAGCGAAATCACCACGTGCCAGTCGCGGGCGAACGCCGAAACGCACGCGCGGTACACGTCGAGCTGGTCGTTGTACGCCGTCCCGAACGACACCAGCAGCACGCGGCGGCCCGACGGCGGCGGCGTCCACGACCGGTCGGCCAGCCGCGCGGGATCCAGGCACGGGCCGACGAACCGGACGTGCGGGCCCACCCGGTCCGCGTGGGGCTGCATGGCGCGCGGGATGAGCGACAGGACGCGCGACGGGTGGCCGATCCACTCCCACGGGTCGGCGGTGATCCCGTTGGCGCGCAACCACGACGCGTACGTCGCCGCGTAGTCCACTCCGGACGGTGACGCCTTGATCGGGCCCAGCACCTCGGCCATGTCCTCGTCGTAGCCCTCCCACGCCACCAGCGTCGGCGACAGCTGCACGGCCGGGACGCCGTAGCGCTCGCCGAGCACCGGGGCGCCCAAGCCGCCGATGTCGTACAGGAGCAGGTCGGGCCGGTCGTCGTCGAACGCCGACGTCAGCCGCGGGTGGATCGCGATCGCTTCGTCGAGGAAGACGCGCATCGCCTCCGCGGGCTCGTCCGGCCACACCGCCGCTTCGCCGAGCGGGAAGATCGTCGGGTGACTGACGACCTCGGCGCCGGTTGGCTCGACCAGCGGCGCCAGCGGCTCGCCGACGACGTAGGACACCCGGTGCCCGCGGCGCACCAGCTCGCCGATCAGGCCCAGCGACGGGTAGACGTGGCTCGGCGCGGTGCAGCCGACCATGGCGATGTGGGTGCGCGGCATGATCATCGACCGTACGGACCGGGAATCGGCCGCGCCATCCGATTTCCGTCTTTAGTAGGGCCCTGCCCCTTCGTACCTGCCCGAAAAGCGCGTCCGGGACTAGGGTTCACCCGCCCGAAGTCGCAGGGGAAAAGGGAGAAAACAGTGAGACGTAGCGTTTTCGCCGCGGTCGCCGCCACCGCGGTGGCGGCCACGCTCGTGGCCGCTCCGGCCGCGAGTGCCGCGCCCGCGAAGGAGGCGTCGATCGCCTGGGGGGCGTGCACCAATCCGACGCTCGTCGCCGCCGGGGCCGAGTGCGGGTTCCTGGGGGTGCCGCTCGACTACCGCAAGCCGCACGGTGAGCAGATCCAGCTGGCCGTCAGCCGGGTCAAGCACAAGGTTCCCGACGCGCAGTACCAGGGCGTCATGCTGACCAACCCCGGCGGGCCCGGCGGGTCCGGCCTGCTGCTGGCCACCCGCGGGCCGCGCGTGCCCAACCACGCCGGGGACGCCTACGACTGGGTCGGCTTCGACCCGCGCGGCGTCGGCTCCAGCAAGCCCGCGCTGAGCTGCGACCCGAACTACATGGACTACAACCGTCCCCAGTACGTGCCGTTCACCCCGCAGCTGGAGAAGACCTGGCTGGACCGCTCCAAGGGGTACGCCGAGGCCTGCGCGAAGAACAACTCCCCGGCCCTGCTGGAGAACATGAAGACGACGGACACGGTCCAGGACATGGACTCCATCCGCCAGGCGCTCGGCCAGAAGCAGCTCAACTTCTACGGCTACTCCTACGGCACCTACCTCGGACAGGTGTACGGCACGCTGTACCCGCGGAACGTGCGCCGGATGGTGCTCGACTCCACGGTCGACCCGCGCGGTGTCTGGTACGGCGACAACCTCAACCAGGACGTCGCCTTCGACCAGAACATCCTCATCTGGTTCGGCTGGCTCGCCCAGCACGACGACGTCTACCACCTCGGCAAGACGCAGTCCGCGGTGCAGCACGTGGTCAACGAGCAACTGCTGAAGGCGCAGTTCAATCCGGCGGGCGGCGTGATCGGCCCGGACGAGATCCTGGACGTCATCCAGCAGGCCAGCTACTACCAGCTGCGGTGGACGCTGCTGGGCGACGCGCTGTCCCGGTTCGTGAACAAGGGTGACTGGCAGAACTGGCAGACGCTGTTCGAGGCCTTCGGCGGCCGCGGCGACGACAACGGCTACGCGGTCTACCTCGCCGTGCAGTGCACCGACGTCCAGTGGCCGCAGAGCTGGAACACCTGGAAGCGCGACAACTGGAAGACCTTCGCGAAGGCGCCGTACTTCACCTGGCAGAACGCCTGGTTCAACGCGCCGTGCCTGTACTGGCCGGCGAAGGCGGGCAAGCCGACCAAGGTCGACGGCCGCGGCGTGCAGAGCGTGCTGATGATCGACGAGACGCTCGACGCGGCGACGCCGTACGAGGGCAGCCTCGAGGTCCGCAGCCGGTTCCCGGGTGCGTCGCTGATCGCGGAGCCGGGCGGCACCAGCCACGCGATCACCCCGCGCGGCAACGCGTGCGTCGACAACAAGATCGCCGACTACCTGGCGACGGGCGCGCTGCCGGCCCGCCAGCCGGGCCGCACGGCCGACGTCGAGTGCGCGCCGCTGCCGCAGCCGA
>NZ_JAAGNB010001612.1:0-9113 GCF_010550475.1 Amycolatopsis sp. SID8362 | reverse complement strand
CCTGACCCGCCTCGAACAGGGCCGCGCGACCGCGCCGTCGGCGCAGGTGGTGGAGTCGCTGGCCCGCGCCCTGCGCGTGTCCGACGTCGAACGCGACCTGCTCTACCGGCTGGCCGGGCACGCCGCGCCCGGCCCGGACGTCGTCCCGTCGCGGGTCGCGCCGAGCGTCCAGCGGCTGCTCGACCGGCTGGCGCACACGCCGGTGGTCGTCTACGACGCGAGCTGGACGCTCGTGCTGGCCAACGCGCCCTACAACGCGCTGATGGGCGACACGACCCCGTGGCGCGGCCTGGAGCGCAACGCCGTCTGGCGCAACGTCACGCGGCTGCCGTCACGGGTCGTCCACAGTGCGAAGGAGCAGGCCGAGCACGAGGCCCGGCTCGTGGCCGACCTGCGCTTGACAGCGTCGCGCTACCCCGCCGACCACGCGTTGCGGCGCTTGATCGCCGACCTGACCGCGGGCAGCCCGCGCTTCGCCGAACTCTGGGACGCCGAGGCCCCGCCGCCGCTGCCCGACCCGTCCCGGCGGAAGACCATCGACCACCCGGCGGTCGGGCCGCTCACCCTGGACTGCGACACACTGCTGGTCGCCCAGGACGACCTGCGCATCAGCGTTTACACCGCCGAGCCGGGCACCGAGGACGCCGACCGCTTGGAGCTCGCCACCGTCCTCGGTACCCAGTCACTCGAACTCGCCTGATCAGTCGACGGCGTTGACGTCCGAAGGCGGGGCGTTGAGATCGCAGTAGGAGTAGAGCTCCGTGCGCCGGTCGTCGGTGCCCGGCGGGATGGTCTGCAGGGGGACGATCCAGGTACTGCGTTCACCGGGCGAGCACGACGGGCTCGCCGGGGGCTGCTGCGGGCTGCCCGCCGCGTTGCCCTTGCCGTCAGGCGGCAGCAGGCCACCGCCGACGATGGCGCCGGTCGCGTTTCGGAAGACGACCGCGGTGCGGCGGCTGACCAGTGCCCGGCAGTTGGCCGACCGCTCGGTGTACCGGACCACGTCGGCCGGGAGCCGGGCCTTGACCCGGCTAGTCGATTCGTAGGTGTCGGTCACCGGGCTGAAGCCGCCGAGCGAACCGGGCGGCAACCAGGTTGTCGTCCGCACGTCGACGTCCGCCGAGACGACCTTGTTCGTCGCGTTGACGGTGACGAGCGGACGACCGACGCCCACCCGCTGTCCCGGCAGCAACACCGGGATCTCCATGGTCATCAGCGGTCCCTGGATCGGCCCGGGCGGCAGGCCGTTGACCGAGACGACGACGTTGAGCGTCACTCTGGTCCGGTAGGCGATGCGCTCGCTGGTGTTGCGCAGGACGGCTCCCATGCTGACCAGGCCGGACGAGGAGACCCCGGTTTCCGCGACCTCGATCCCGCCGCCACCGGGCGCGGTTTTCGCGGAGACCGGCTGTTCCGGGACCGCGCCGGGGATGTCACAGGCCTTCGCCACCGGCTCGTCGCGCGTCAGGACCACCGCCGCGATCACCCCGGCGGCGACCACGGCTACGACGAGCACTGACAGGACAAGCGTGCGCCGCGTCATTCGTAGTACCGCTTCTTCAGTTCATCCACCTTGGCCTGGAAAGCTTCGATCACCTTGGTGGCCGCCTCGGAGGCACTCGCCGCGAACTCGTCCTCGGGTATCTCGCGTATCGTTCCCGGAACGATGTGAACGGAAAAATTCTCCATGCCCACCGTGCTTATCGTGATCCGCTCGTCGCTCGAAGCACCGACTGCCTCGACCTTGGCCCGGTCTGCGAAGAAATTCGAATCCCTCAGGTCATCGGCGTCGATGTTGAGGTTCGTCTCCTCGATCGCCGTCCGGTACTGCCGCTGCCACCCGACCCAGAGCAAGCGCGCCGTCGCAGCCAGGGCCCTTTCCAGCGCAGACTCGCCGATGAAGTCGTAGACGCTTTCGCCAAACGACAACGTGATACCCGTTCGACGGCGGAACTCCGCCTCGATTTCCGTTCCCGGGGCCCGCACGTGAACCCGGATGCTGTCCAGCCTCTCGGCCAAATCCTCCACGATCCGCCTCCTGGCCTAGTCCGACCGGCCCATGCCGCTGTCGCCGGTGAGGTCGCGGTCTTTCATGCCGGCGAGGTTCGGGCGGGCGGCGACGATCTTGTCCTTGTTCGCGTTCACCGCATCGGTCAACGCCCGCACCTTCTGCGCGATCTGCTGCGTTTCGACCTCTTGGATGTGCCTGAGGAGCTCGTCGACTGCCTGCCTCATCGAATTGACGATCGTCTCCGCCGAATCTCCGGACGCCGTGAGACCGGCGACGCCGGCGCCACCCACCGAAGCAAGCGCACCGATCGCCGCGAGCGGCACCACGCCCCCGGTCGCGATGGCGACCACGACCCCGCCGATGGCACTGACCGCGGAGAGCACCGAGAACTCGAAGGTCCACTGGTTCTTGCCGCACCCGCCGGCGTTGTCGAGGGCGTTCTTCGTGTTTTCCGCGATCTTGTCGATGTCGGCACGCGCCCTCAGCCACATCTCGCGGTGCGCCTGGAGAATGCCCTTGAGGGTCGAGAGCACCGTGAACTGGTTCCCGGAGATCGACTTGAAGGTGTCGACGAAGTTGGCCTTGAACGCCATCGCGGCGTCGCCGGTCCAGCCTTGCAGGTACCCACCGTCCGTCGTCATCTTGTCCAGGTGCGGGTTCACGAAGCTGACGTCGTTGCTGAGCTCGGTGTTGTTGACAGAACCGGTGTTCAGCTTCGCCATGGCCGCGTTCAGGTCCGCGATCAGCGGGTCGTACCGAACCGGATCAGGCAACCTGGAAAACGGCTCGAACATCGACTCGATGAAAGCGAAGTGCTGCCGGATGGCGTTGCGGTCGGGGTTCGCCCCGGACTGCGTCGCCCCTTTTTGGGCCAGCTCCTTCGCCGTCAGGTCGACAGCCTTGTCGGTGATGTCCCGGGCGTGTTGCATGAGCTGATCGAAACTCACAGCTTGCCACCCAGTTCCGGGTCGTTCTGCGCGCGCCGGTAGAGCTCGCCCCGAGCTGCTTGGTCGGTCTCCGCGTAGTGCCTCGCCGCCCTGTCGAGCGCCGTGGCGGTGTCGTCCAGGTTCGTCCTCGTCTCGCCGAGGAAGCCCAGCACGGTGTCGTGCAGGTCCAGATACGCCTGGTACACCGGTCCGAGTGCGTCCCCGCCGAACTGCTCCGGACGTCGCATCACCTGGGCCAGCTCGCCACGAACGCGGTTGCAGCTCCCGATCGCGTCGCCGTAGTCGGCCGATATCGTCGGGAAGTCGACCTTCGCCACTTTTTCCAGCTCGTACAGGTCGACGCCGAATTCTTTGCCTTGATGAACCACGGTTCCACCCCTCGTTCCCCGTTGTTGCCCCGGGCAACCCTCACCCGATCGTGACTGTAGTCGGTCAGTCACCACCAGGTATGGAAACAGAGGGAATGGGTAATACCACGCCATCCACGACCGGGTACCGAGCACGCCCGGACGCCACCCGTCCGGGCGTGCTCAGCAGGTCGGCTCGTCTCAGCCGCGGACGAAGCGGGCCACGTGCTGGGCCAGCTCCTCGCCCTTGTCCTCCTGCAGGAAGTGCCCCGCGTCCGCGATCACCGGGTGCTCCAGTCCCGCCGCGCCCTTCATCGCGCGCTTCAGGATCGGCGCCATTCCGCCGGTGATCGGGTCGCCGTCGGAAAACGCGACCAGGAACGGGATTTCCAGCTCGGTCAACGTCTTCCACGCCGCGCGGTTCGCTTCCGAGGCCGGGTCGTCCGGCCGGTACGGCACCAACCCGGGCATCGCCCGGGGCGCCGCCTTGTACATCTCGTTCGGGAACGGCGCGTCGTAAGCCGCGCGCTCCGCCTCCGACAGCGTCGACTTGCAGCCCGACTGGACGAACCGGGCGACGTCCAGCACCGGGGCCTTCTGGACCGCCTCCCGGAACGAATGCCACACCGCGGGCATGTCGGTGTCGCCGGTGGGCAGGCCGGTGTTGGCCGCGACCACCCGCGCGAACCGCGACGGGTTCTCCGCGACCAGCCGCAGCCCGATCAGGCCGCCCCAGTCCTGGCCGACCAGGGTCACGTCGTGCAGGTCCAGCGCGTCGAACGCGAACCCGCGCATCCACTCCACGTGGCGCGCGTACGTGTGGTCCGCCAGGTCGCCCGGCTTGTCGGAGCGGCCGAAGCCGACCAGGTCCGGGGCGATCGCGCGCAAGCCCGCCGACGCCAGTACCGGCAGCATCTTCCGGTACAGGTACGACCAGCTCGGTTCGCCGTGCAGCAGGAGGACGACCGGGCCGTCGGCCGGGCCCGCCTCCACGTAGCCGACTCTGATCACGCCGCCGTGGGGGTCGTCGAGCTCGACGTAGCGGGGCTCGAAGGGGAAGTCGGGCAGGTCCGTGAACCGGTCGTCCGGTGTCCTCAGCAGGCGCACGGACCCCACGCTAGTGCGAACGGGCGAACGCGGCCACGATCGTGCCCGATCGGCCCACGACGTACGGGTCAGGAGATGCCGACCGCCACCACGAGGCCAAGGCCGATGTGCGCGGCCGCGACCACGATGCTGACCGGGGCGAACTTCTCGCTCTCGATGGTCGACGCCACGTCGATGCGGGTCGCCCACTCCAGGAGCCGGACCGCGATGACCTGGACGACGATGCCGAGCAGGCCGTAGACCAGCGACGTGATCAGGCCCTCGGTCAGGTCGCTCGCCGAGTTGAAGATCGCCACGACGACGATGAACGCCATCGAGAGCATCCCGGACGCCGTCACGATCACCGCGTTGGGCAGGCCCCGCGTGACCAGCTTCGACAGCTTGCCGGGCGTGGTCCAGTCGATCGCGTAGAAGCCGGCGAACATCAGCAGCAGGCCGACGACGCCGTACAGCAGGATCGCGCCGATCCCCCGCACGAGGTCGGAGCCGAACGTGTCGGACAGCGCAAGGGTCGTGTTCACGAATTGTCTCCCAGGGAAAAAGAGCTGATCAGCGACGGTGTTCTATCACGACTCGACGATGCGATGTGGGACAAATGCCGCACCGTCGTCGGTGACCAGGCCGCCGGTCTCCCGGATGCCGAGGCCCGCGGAGCTGTCCCCGACGATCCACGCGCCGAGGGCCGGCCGGTAGCCGTCGAACTCGGGCAGCGGGTCGAACGCCTGGTAGACGAAGCCTTCGGCGCCGTAGACGCCGTCGGTCTGGGTCTCGTAGCCGGTCGCGACGATCTGGACGTTCGCGCCCTCGCGGCCCAGCTTCGGCTTGCGGACGTACTCGGTGAGCAGGCCCGGGTCGTCGGCGAACGCGGGCAGCAGGTTCGGGTGGCCCGGGTAGTTCTCCCACAGGATCGCCAGCAGCGTCTTGTTGGAGAGGATCATCTTCCAGAGCGGCTCGATCCACAGCGTCCGCGGCAGCGACTCGACGGCGTGCCGGCCGAACTCCTCGTCGACCACCCACTCCCACGGGTACAGCTTCAGCACGGTCGCCATCTGCGCCTCTTCGAGGTCGACGAACCGCTTGAGCACCGGGTCCCAGCCGATCTCCTCGATCGCCAGCCCCACCGTGTCGAGCCCGGCCTCGGCCGCGGTCTCCTGCAGGTACGCCGTGGTGACGTTGTCCTCGCCGCTCGGGTCCGCGGCCGACCAGGTGAAGTGCAGCTCGTTCGACGGCAGCTTGTCCTGCAGCTGCCCCCAGCGCTCGACGAGCTTCTCGTGGATCGAGTTCCATTGGTCGTCGTCCGGGAAGACGTCGGTCTTCCAGTGCCACTGCAGCAGCGACGCCTCGAGCAGCGTGGTCGGGGTGTCCGCGTTGTACTCCAGCAGCTTCGCCGGCGACTTGCCGTCGTAGCGCAGGTCGAACCGGCCGTAGACGTGCGGGTCCTGCCGCTTCCACGACTCCGCGATGTGCGGCCAGACCCACTCGGGGATGCCGAACCGCTGGTAGCCCTCGGTCGTCACGACGTTGTCGACGGCCTCCAGGCACATCGAGTGCAGCAGTTCGACGTCGGCTTCGAGCGAGAGGACCTCGTCCATGTCGAAGACGTAGTGCACGGACTCGTCCCAGTACGGCCGCACGCGGCCGCTGCTGTCGCGGGCCGGCGTGCCGTAGACGAGTCCCTGCTCCTCGACGATCCGCTGCCAGTCACGCCGCGGCTCGCGCCGGTCCCGGTACACCTACGATCCCCCGCTCTTGCCGCTGCCGCCGGTGCTGCCGCTCTTCCCGCTGATGCCGAAGCCGCCGCGCTGGACGGACTTGCCCGACTTGGTGTGCACGCTGGTCCGCGACGACGGCGCGTCGTACGAGCCGCCGGTGACGTGCTGGCCGATGGTGCCGGTGCCGCCGTAGTTGTACCGGTAGCTCTGGTAGCCGCCGCCGTTGATCGGGATGAACCAGAACCCGCCGCTCGAGTAGCCGTGGTGGCTGGTGACGTACGACTCGTCGCAGTAGTCGTCGTTCTGGATGACGCCGCTTCCGTCGGTGCAGACCGCGGTGACGTCGCCGGTCGGCCTGGCGACCGTGTAGAACGTCGCGACCAGGCCGACGAGCCCGACCGTGACGCCGCTGCCGATGAGGATCTTGCGCCGGGTCGCCGCCTTGGCGTCGGCCTGGCGGGCCAGCTCCTGGTCGCGTTCCTCCTGCGCGAGCGCCTGCTGCCGCGCCCGCTGCTCGGCGACCGACGGCTGCCTGGGCTGCGTGTTCGAGTCCTGGAATCTCATCGAACCGCGCTTGGGCGGCTCGGGGGGCGGCTGGTCCCCAGTGTTGCTGTCCTGCGTCATGTGCGCTCCGTAATCCCGGCCACCACGAAACCGTGACCCACCCTAACCACCCGGATCGCGCACGTCGCGCGCGGCGCGGGCATCATGGACTGCGATGTCTCCCAGCGCCGATCGGTTCCCCACCGCCACGCAGACGCTGCGCACCCGCGTCGTGATGGGCGGGATCTTCGCGGGCGCGCTCATCGCGCTCGCCCTCAGCGTCGTCTTCTCCTGGGGCGACGGCATCGCCGGCGGCTCCGGCGGTGGCGCCGGCAAGCTGTCCCCCGCCGCGCAGGAGGCGTTCCACTCACCCCCCGGCAGCTGCCTGACCTGGGGCAACCCGGACGCGAGCGACGCGCGGAAGGTGGCCTGCACCGAGCCGCACCTGTTCGAGGTGACCGCGCTGGTGGACATCGGCGCCCAGTTCCCCGCGGGCGCGCCGGCGCCCTCGCTGGACCAGTGGCAGCAGATCGCGCAGCAGAAGTGCACCTCCGACGTGAAGCCGTACCTCGGCCACGCCCTCGATCCGTACGGGAAGCTCACGACGAACCTGCTGCGCCCGACGCCGTCGCAGTGGGACGACGGCGACCGCCAGCTGCGGTGCGGCCTGCAGTGGGCGGGCCCCGGCGGCAAGCTGCTGCCGACGACCGGACCGGCCAAGGAGCAGGACCAGTCGCTGGTCTTCGAGCCCGGCACCTGCCTGGCGCTGCAGGGCAAGGCGCCCGGCGACCCGCTCGACTGCGCCCAGCCGCACTCATACGAGATCGTCGCGACCCTCGACCTCAAGTCGAAGTTCAAGGACGGCTACCCGAAGCAGGACGACCAGAAGGCCTGGCTCGACACCGAGTGCGCCAAGGCGGCCGCGGACTACACCGGCGGCGCCGACCTCGACGCGAAGAAGCTGATCCTGACCTGGGACCTGCGCGAGCAGGAGAGCTGGGACGCCGGGTCCGCCAAGGTCAACTGCAAGGTCGCGGCGCTGCTGCCGGACAAGAGCGGCCTGCAGGCGGTCACCGGCAGCGTCAAGGCCGCCCCCGCGGGTCCCGACGGCGGCCAGCCCCAGGACGGCGGCCAGCCGTCGGACGGGGGTGGCGGCCCGGCCACGTCGAGCTCGGCCCCGCCGACCTCGAAGAAGAACGGCTGATGCCGGTCGAGATGAGCCGGGAGCGGTTCGAGGAACTGGTCTCGGAAGCACTGGACGAGGTGCCGCCCGAGTTCGCGAAGGCGATGGACAACGTCGTCGTGCTCGTCGAGGAGTTCAACGACGAGGCGCCGGACATCCTCGGGCTCTACCACGGGGTCGCGCTGACCGAGCGGACGTCGTCGTACGGCGGGGTGCTGCCGGACCGGATCTCGATCTACCGGCAGCCGATCCTCTCGATGTGCGAAGACGAGGACGAAGTCGTCGAAGAAGTGCTGATCACGGTGGTGCACGAGCTGGGCCACCACTTCGGCATCGACGACGCGCGGCTGCACGAACTCGGCTGGGGCTGAGCCCGCACCGTGACCCCCATCGGGTGACGACGCGCTTATCCTGTTACCCGAAGTCATTGGGTGACTGCGATACGTGCCGGGGGCCCCGATGGACAACGCTCGAAGACTCCCGTGGCTGCTGACGTCGAGCGCGGCTTCGCACCTCGGCGACGGCATCGGCAAGGTGGCCCTGCCCCTGCTGGCCACGACCCTCACCCACGACCCGGTGCTGATCGCCGGGCTGTCCGCCACCCAGTTCCTGCCGTGGCTGCTGTTCGCCGCCGTCGCCGGGGCGCTGGTCGACCGGATCGACCGGCGGCGCGCGATGGTTGCCGCGAACACGGCACGGGCGGCCGCGGTCGGCGTGCTGGCCGTGCTGGTCGCCACCGGCGGGATGACGATCTGGCTGGTCTACCTGACCGCGCTGGTCATCGGGACGGCCGAGACGATCGCCGACAGCGCGGCGAACGCGCTGGTACCGGCGGTCGTCGGCGACGGCTCACTCGACGCGGCCAACAGCAAGCTGCAGGCGTGCGAGATCGTCGGCCAGACGTTCCTCGGCGGCCCGGTCGGGAGCCTGGCCTTCGCGCTCTTCGCCGCGTTCCCGTTCGTCCTCAACTCCGCCGGGTTCGCGATCGCGGCCGCGGTGCTGCTCGGGCTCACCGGCACCTACCGCGGACGCAGCGAGGAGCGGCCGGCGCGGTTGCGCACCGAACTGGCGGACGGCTTGCGCTGGCTGCACGGGCACCGGCTGCTGCGGCGGCTGGTCGTCGTCGCCGGGCTGCTCAGCCTGGTGAGCGAGCTCGCGCAGGCGCAGCTGGTGCTGTACGCGCTCGACGACCTGCGCCTGTCGGACGCGGCCTTCGGGTTCTTCGCGTTCGTCGGCGGGATCGGCGGGCTGGCCGGCGCGGGC
>NZ_JAAGNB010001564.1:0-4752 GCF_010550475.1 Amycolatopsis sp. SID8362 | reverse complement strand
CGCCGCCGTGGCCAGTGTGAACGCCGTCGTCCCGAGCAGCGCGCCGCACAGGCCGAGCACGGCCACGACCGGGCCGAGCCGCCGGAGCCGGTCGGCGCCGAAGAGCAGCGCGAACACGGCGGCCGCGCTCAGCGCGAGCAGCGTGTAGCGCACCCACGGCTGCCAGTCCGGCGTGCGCGCGAGGAGCACGAAGCCCCACACCGCGGTCACCGCGAGCATGACGGCGAGCACCGCGCGAGCCGTGAAGTTCGCCCGCCCGCGCCAGAGCTCCCGCGCGGAAATCCCCAGCGTGGCGGCGATCCCGGGCGCCAGCGCGACCGTGTAGTACGGGTGGATGATCCCGCTCATGTAGCTGAACACCAGCGCGGTGACGACCAGCCAGCCACCCCACAGCAGCAGCGCCGCCCGCGTCCGGTCGGTGCGCGGCGCGCGGCGCGTGAACCACAGGCCGGCGACCAGCCCGATGACCGCGGCGGGCAGCAGCCACGACGCTTCGCCGCCGAACTCGCCGCCGAACAACCGCGTCAGCCCGGTCTCGCCGCCGAACCCGCCACCGCCGAAGCCGCGGCCGCCGGCGGGCAGCTCGACGCCGGCGGGCGGCGTGAACGTCGCGCCACCACCGCCACCGCGGCCTTCGCCGAAGATCCGGCCGAGCCCGTTGTAGCCGAAGGCCAGCTCCAGCACGGTGTTGTCGGTCGAGCCGCTGATGTAGGGCCGGTCGGCGGCCGGCCACAGCGCGACGACCGCGATCCACCAGCCGGCGGAGACGAGCACCGCGCCCGCCGCAGCACCCAGCTGCCAGACCCGCTTCCCGACCGACGTCGGCGCCGCGACGGCGTAGGCGAGCACGAACGCGGGCAGCACGAGGAAGGCCTGCAGCATCTTGTCGAGGAAGCCGAACCCGATCGCGACCCCGGCGAGCAGCAGCCACGCCGTGCTCCCGTGGTCGATCGCGCGCACCACGCAGTACGCGCCGGCGACCAGCAGCAGCACGAGGAAGGCGTCCGGGTTGTCGTAGCGGAACATGAGCGCGGCGACCGGCGTCAGCGCGAGCCCGGCGCCGGCCAGCAACCCGGCGCCCGGCCCGGAAAGCCGCCGCACGGCGAGGTACAGCAGTCCCACCGACGCGACGCCGGCGAGCGCGTTCGGGATGAGCAGGCTCCAGCTGGAGAAGCCGAAGAGCCGCCCGGACAACCCCATGATCCACAGGGAGAACGGCGGTTTGTCCACGGTGACGACGTTGCCCGGATCGAGCGAACCGAAGAACAACGCCTTCCAGCTCCACGTGCCGGCCTGCGCGGCCATCGCGTAGAAGTCGTTGGCCCAGCCCGTTTTCGCCAGGTCCCACAGGTAGAGCAGGCCGGTCCCGAGCAGCAGCGCGCCCACGGAAGGCCTGACCCACCGCGGTTCCCGCACGATTTCCGGAGCGGGCTGGGCGGCCGCGGGCGCCGGCAGCGTGGTCGTCATGACCCTCACCGTGTCGGCGCCGGATGTGGTGAACTTGTGCCGAAGCTGTGCGCGCGCTGTGGATCCGCCCCGACCAGGTGAGGTGAGCCGTGCCGGACCTGCCCGAGCTGGTGCGCCGCGCGATGCGAGCCGCCCGCCACGCGGGATTCGACCGCTCCTGCCTACCCGAACAGGGCCGGCTCCTGCGGTTGCTGGCCGGCGGCGTCCACGGTGGGGCGATCGGCGAGACCGGCACCGGCTTCGGCGTGGGCCTCGCCTGGCTCGCCGCCGGCGCCGGGCCCGGCACGACGGTGGTCAGCGTGGAGCGGGACGCCGAACGGCACGCGGCCGCGTCGGAACTCTTCGCCGGCGTGCCGAACGTGTCGATCCGGCACGCCGACTGGACCGACCTGGCCGAGGCGGCGCCGTTCGACCTGCTGGTGCTGGACGGCGGCGGTCAGGGCAAGGGCGCCGAGCCGCCGCTCGACCCACGGCGCTGGCTGCGGCCGTGGGGCACCCTCGTCATCGACGACTTCACCCCGATGACGTCGTGGCCGCCGACGTACGACGGCGCGCCCGACACCGCACGGCTGCACTGGTTGCGGCACCCGGACCTGCTGGCGACCGAGCTGCGGCTGACCCCCGGTTCCGCCACGATCGTCGCCCGGCTCACGCGGGCGCCGGCGCCACCGGGAACGTGATCTCGAACTCCGTGCGCCCCGGCCGGCTCTGCACCCCGACCCGGCCGCCGTGCGCGCCGACCACCGCGGCCACGATCGCCAGCCCGAGCCCCGTGCTGCCCGCCGCCCGCGAGCGCGAATTGTCGCCGCGGGCGAAGCGCTCGAAGACGTTCGGGAGGATGTCCGGCGGGATGCCCGGGCCGTCGTCGGCCACGCGGAGCCGGACCATTTCGTCCGAAGTGGACAAAGTGGTCGTCACCGTCGTGCCCGCCGGCGTGTGCGTGCGCGCGTTGGCCAGGACGTTGATCACCACCTGGTGCAGCTGGCCAGCGTCGCCGAGCACGCCGATCGGCTCGCCGGGGACGTCCATCAGCCACTTGTGCTCCGGCCCCGCGACGTGCGCGTCCGCGACCGCGTCGGCCACCAGGCGGCAGAGGTCCACCCACTCGTGCACCACCGGGCGGCCGGAGTCGAGGCGCGCGAGCAGCAGCAGGTCCTCGACCAGCGTCGTCATCCGGCGCGACTCCGACTCGACGCGGCTCATCGCGAACGCGACGTCCGGCGGCACCTGCTCGCCGCCGCGGCGGGTCAGCTCGGCGTAGCCCCGGATCGCCGCCAGCGGCGTGCGCAGCTCGTGGCTGGCGTCCGCGACGAACTGGCGGACCCGGTTCTCGCTCGCGTGCCGCGCGGTGAGCGCGTTCGCGACGTGCTGCAGCATCCGGTTCAGCGCTGAGCCGACCTTGCCGACCTCGGTGTTCGGGTCGGTGTCGCTCTCCGGAACGCGTTCCGACAGCGCGACTTCGCCGCGGTCCAGCGGCAGTTCCGACACGCGCGTCGCGGTCGCGGCCAGCCGGTCGAGCGGCTTCATCGTGCGCCGGATCGTCGCCGCGCCGACCGCGCCCGCCACCAGGATCCCGGCGATCGCGACGCCGCCCAGGATGAACCCGAGCCGCCACAGCGTTTCGTTGACGTCCTTGAGCGGCAGGCCGATGACCGTCTTCTCGCCGCCGGGCGAAACCGTGGAGACGACCCGGTACTCGCCGAGGCTGCCACCGAGGTCGACGGTGCGCTGCTTCCCGTCGGACGGCACCTCCAGCAGGGTCAGCACCTGCTCCGCCGGGATGGCCTTCAGCGGCGGCCGGCGCTTCGACGGCGTCCCCGCGCTGAAGTCGAGCACCCCCGCCTGCGCCCGGTTGCCGGTCAGGACGACCGCGAGCGTGCCGTCGCCCTGGCCGAGCACGCGCAACGGGTCCGGCGGCGGCGCTTCGCCGTACGGCCACGGCGGCCGTTCCCCACCGTGCGCGGCGCGGTCGCTGGCCGCCTTGAGCCTGTCGTCCTGCTGGCGCACCAGGAACTCGCTCAGCGCGAACTCCGTGACCACGCCGACGACCACGCACACCAGCGCGAGCAGCGCGGCGAGCTGGACGATCAGCCGCCGCCGCAGCGACCAGGGCCGCCGGAACCGCCGCCGGTCAGCCCGCTGGCTTGAGGACATACCCGGCGCCCCGCATGGTGTGGATCATCGGCTCGCGGTCGGCGTCGATCTTCTTGCGCAGGTAGGAGATGTAGAGCTCGACGATGTTGGCTTGGCCGCCGAAGTCGTAGCTCCAGACGCGGTCCAGGATCTGGGCCTTCGACAGCACGCGCTTCGGGTTGCGCATGAGGTAGCGCAGCAGCTCGAACTCGGTCGCGGTCAGCGGCACCAGGTCGCCGCCGCGGTGCACCTCGCGGCTGTCCTCGTCCAGGGTGAGGTCGCCGACCACCAGCTGCGACCCGCTCGCGCCCGTGACCCCGCCCGCGCGGCGCAGCAGCGCGCGCAGCCGCAGGGCGACTTCTTCGAGGCTGAAGGGCTTGGTGACGTAGTCGTCGCCGCCCGCGGTCAGCCCGGCGATGCGGTCCTCGACCGCGTCCTTCGCCGTCAGGAACAGCACCGGCAGGTTCGGCGCCTCGGACCGCATGCGCCGCAGCACTTCGAGACCGCTGAAGTCGGGGAGCATCACGTCCAGGACGACGGCGTCGGGGCGGAAGTCACGCGCGATCCGGACGGCCTCCGTGCCGTCACCCGCGCTGCGCACCTCCCAGCCCTCCATCCGCAGGGCCATCGACACCAGCTCGGCCAGCGTCGCCTCGTCGTCGACCACGAGCACCCGCACGGGGCTGCCGTCGGCGCGGCGCAGGTCGGCCTTGCCGGGGCCGGGTGACGTGGCGTTCATAGCGGTCATGGTGCCACCTTCCCGGCGCACCGTCAGTGTTCGCTGTGCACTCGCTGTGCGTTCCCTGTGAGAGTTCGCCCGGCCGGGGCACAGCGCCCGCTGACGCCCCGCACAGCTCAAACACAGCCTCGGCGGCGAACCTGACCGGGACCAGTGTGGGCACCACCGGAGGACACGATGACGACCGAGCCGACGCCGACCACGCCACCCCAGGGCGAGCCGGCCCCAGCCAACTGGGGCGACCCGGCCCCAGCCGCGCCGAAGAAGGGCTGGTCCGGCAAGAAAACGGCCATCGCGGCCGGCATCGCGGTGGTCATCGCGGCCGGCGGCGGCGCGGCGATCTGGGCGGGCACCAGCAGCGCCGGCGACACCGCACAGGGCCCCGGCGGCTTCGGCGGCCCGGGCGGCAATGG
>NZ_JAAGNB010001519.1:0-10906 GCF_010550475.1 Amycolatopsis sp. SID8362 | reverse complement strand
CGCTGGCGGCGGACGGCACGAACCCGCCGGACGAGCCGCACGCGACGGCGGAGTACCGCCGTCACCTGGCCCGGGTGCTCACCCGCCGCGCCCTCACGGAGGCGGCCGCCCGGTCCTGAACGCCGAAGGCCCGGCCGGTCCACAGTGGACCGGCCGGGCCTTGGCGTCGCGATCAGGCGAGGTCGAAGCGGTCGAGCTCCATGACCTTCGTCCACGCCGCCACGAAGTCGCCCACGAACTTCTCACGGGCGTCGTCGCTGGCGTAGACCTCGGCGAGGGCCCGCAGCTGCGAGTTCGAGCCGAAGACCAGGTCGACCGCGGTGGCGGTCCACTTCACCTCGTCGGTCGACACGTCGCGGATCTCGTAGACGTTCTCCGCCGACTCCGACGCCTTCCACTTGGTGCCCGGCGCGAGCAGGTTGGCGAAG
This sequence comes from Amycolatopsis sp. SID8362, assembly GCF_010550475.1. NCBI lineage: Bacteria > Bacillati > Actinomycetota > Actinomycetes > Pseudonocardiales > Pseudonocardiaceae > Amycolatopsis > Amycolatopsis sp. SID8362. The sequence goes on along the minus strand of NZ_JAAGNB010001519.1, from coordinate 10,478 downwards.
AAGTCGTTGGTCAGCACGCCCGGCTGGTCGGTGAGGACGCCGTGCGCCGCACCGCCGTGGTTCGCGCCCAGCGCCCGCAGGCCGCCGACCAGGACCGTCATCTCCGGCGCGGTCAGGTCGAGCATGTAGGCACGGTCGACCAGCAGGACCTCCGGCTGGCGCTTCTCGCCGTCCCGCAGGTAGTTGCGGAAGCCGTCGGCGCGCGGCTCGAGGACCTTGAACGAGTCGACGTCGGTCTGCTCCTGCGAGGCGTCGGTGCGGCCCGGGTGGAACGGCACGGTCGTCTCGACGCCGGCGTCGCGCGCCGCCTTCTCGACGGCGGCCGAGCCGGCCAGCACGATCAGGTCGGCCAGCGAGATCTGCGCGCCGCCGGCCTCGTTGAACTCGCGCTGGACGCCCTCGAGGACCTCCAGGACCTTGCCGAGCTGCTCGGGCTGGTTGACCTCCCAGTTGCGCTGCGGCTCCAGGCGGATCCGCGCGCCGTTGGCGCCACCGCGCTTGTCGGTGGCGCGGAAGCTCGCGGCCGACGCCCACGCCGTGGAAACCAGCTCGGCCACCGAAAGACCGGACTCCAGCACCTTCGCCTTGAGGGCGGTGATGTCGGCGTCGCCGACGAGGTCGCCCTCGACGGCCGGCACCGGGTCCTGCCACAGCTGCGGCTCGGCGACCCACGGGCCGAGGAAGCGGCTGACCGGGCCCATGTCGCGGTGCAGCAGCTTGTACCAGGCCTTGGCGAACGCCAGCGCGAACTCGTCCGGGTTCTCCAGGAACCGGCGCGAGATCGGGCCGTAGATCGGGTCGAAGCGCAGCGACAGGTCGGTCGTCAGCATCGTCGGCTTGTGCTTCTTGTTCGGGTCGAACGGGTCCGGGATGATCTCCGGCGCGTCCTTCGCGACGTACTGCTTGCCACCGCCGGGGCTGGTGGTGAGCTCCCACTCGTAGCCGAACAGGATCTCGAAGAAGCGGTTGCTCCACTCGGTCGGCTTGTCGGTCCAGGTGACCTCGAGACCACTGGTGATCTGGTCCGGGCCCTTGCCGGTGCCGTTCGTGCTCAGCCAGCCGAGGCCCTGGGCCTCCAGCGGGGCGCCCTCGGGCTCCGGGCCGACGTGGTCGTCGGCGTTGGCGGCGCCGTGGGTCTTGCCGAAGGTGTGGCCGCCGGCGATGAGGGCGACGGTCTCCTCGTCGTTCATCGCCATCCGGGCGAAGGTCTCGCGGATGAAGCTCGCCGCGGCCTTGAAGTCCGCGCTGCCGCGGGGGCCCTCGGGGTTGACGTAGATGAGGCCCATCTCGGTGGCGCCGAGCTCCGGCACCATCTCGGTGTCGCTGGCGTAGCGCTCGTCACCCAGCCAGTCGTCCTCGGGGCCCCAGAAGATCTCCTCCGGCTCCCAAGTGTCGACGCGGCCGAAGCCGAAGCCGAAGGTCTTGAAGCCCATCGACTCCAGCGCGACGTTGCCGGCCAGCACCAGCAGGTCGGCCCACGAGATCTTCTGGCCGTACTTCTGCTTGACCGGCCACAGCAGGCGCCGGGCCTTGTCGAGGTTGGCGTTGTCCGGCCAGCTGTTCAGCGGGGCGAAGCGCTGCCCGCCGTCACCGGCGCCGCCGCGGCCGTCGTGGATGCGGTAGGTGCCCGCGGCGTGCCAGCTCATCCGGATCATCAGGCCGCCGTAGTGGCCGAAGTCGGCGGGCCACCAGTCCTGCGAGGTGGTCAGGACCTGCACGATGTCCTGCTTGAGGGCGTCGACGTCGAGCTTCGCGAACTCCTTGGCGTAGGCGAACTTCTCGCCCAGCGGGTTGCTCTTCGACGAGTGCGCGTGCAGCACGGTCAGGTCGAGCTGGTTGGGCCACCAGTCCTTGTTGGTGCGCGGCCGGCCGCCCGTCTTCGACGACGGCGAGTCGATCGCCGGGTTCTCGCTCTCGCTTCCGTGCGAGGTCACGGAGTCGTGCGCGACCGGGCAACCGGCCGCCGCCTTCTGGTCCACGCCCTGCGCGCTGGACGGGGCGTTGTCCTGGGTGGAGCTCATTTACTTCCTTCCGAGAGCGGCGAATCATTTCGGGTGCGGTCGGCCGCGCAGTCGGGGCAGGTGCCCCAGTAGACGACCTCCGCCTGGTCGATCACGAAACCGTGGTCGTCCGAGGCGGTGAGGCAGGGGGTGTGGCCGACGGCGCAGTCGACGTCGGCGATCGCCCCGCAGGAGCGGCACACGACGTGGTGGTGGTTGTCACCCACGCGTGACTCGTAGCGGGCGTTCGCACCGGCGGGCTGGATGCGCCGCACCAGACCGGTGTCGGTGAGCGCACGCAGCACATCGTAGATCGTTTGGTGCGACACCGACGGGTGCTCGGCGCGCACCAGGTCGATCACCGTTTCGGTGTCGACGTGGGGGTTTTCGCGCAGCACCGCGAGCACGGCCAGCCGGGGCCGCGTCACGCGGAGCGAGACGGCTCGCAACTGCGCTTCGTAGTCGGACATCACGGCCGACCCTAGGACCGTATCTGGAATGAGTCAAGTTATGGCGCAGGTTCCACCCGGTGGTGTCGCGGGGGCGGGTACTAGGCTCGCGGGCATGCCGGACACGCAGTACGAAGACCTCCTCCGCCACGTGCTCGAAACGGGAACCCGCAAGGGGGACCGTACTGGTACGGGCACGAGGTCGATCTTCGGGCACCAGCTGCGCTACCGCCTGTCGGACGGCTTCCCGCTGATCACCACGAAGAAGGTCCACTTCCGCTCGATCGCCTACGAGCTCCTGTGGTTCCTGCGCGGCGACGCCAACGTCGGCTGGCTGCGCGAGCACGGCGTGACGATCTGGGACGAGTGGGCGGCCGACGACGGCGACCTGGGCCCGGTCTACGGCGTCCAGTGGCGCTCGTGGCCCACCCCGGACGGCGGCCACGTCGACCAGATCGCGGAGGTCCTGCGCACGCTGCGCGAGAACCCCGACTCACGGCGGATCATCGTGTCGGCGTGGAACGTGGCCGACATCCCCCGGATGGCGCTCCCGCCGTGCCACGCGTTCTTCCAGTTCCACGTCGCCGACGGCAAGCTGTCCTGCCAGCTGTACCAGCGCAGCGCGGACCTGTTCCTCGGCGTCCCGTTCAACATCGCCAGCTACGCGCTGCTGACCCACATGATCGCCGCGCAGGTCGGCCTCGGCGTCGGCGACTTCATCTGGACCGGCGGCGACTGCCACATCTACGACAACCACGTCGACCAGGTCCGCACCCAGCTGGCCCGCGACGCGCGGCCGTTCCCGGTGCTCGGGCTGAAGCCGGCGGAGAGCCTGTTCGACTACACGTACGAGCACTTTTCGGTCGACGGCTACGACCCGCACCCGGGCATCAAGGCCCCGGTGGCGGTGTGATCGGGCTGATCTGGGCCCAGTCCTCGAACGGCGTCATCGGCCGTGACGGGCAGCTGCCGTGGCACCTGCCGGAGGACCTGCGCCACTTCCGCGAGGTGACGGCGGGCGCGGCGGTGCTGATGGGGCGGCGGACGTGGGAGTCCCTGCCACCGCGGTTCCGGCCGTTGCCGGGGCGGCGGAACCTGGTGCTTTCGCGGACCCCGCAGGAGGGGGCCGAGACGTTCCCGTCGCTGCTCGCCGCGCTGGCGGCGGTGTCCGGTGACGTGTGGGTGATCGGCGGGGCGGCGGTGTACACGGCGGCGCTGCCGGTGGCGGACCGGATCGTGGTGACCGAGCTGCGGGAGTCCTTCGAGGGGGACACGCACGCGCCCGAGGTGGGGCGGGCGGCGGAGTCCGTGGGGGAGTGGCTGGAGTCTTCGACCGGCCTGCACTACCGCTTCCTGAACTGGGGCTGAGCTCCGGCGGTCCCTGGGCACGGGCGTAGTGAATGACTCATTCATGTCGTCCGACGACATGAATGAGTCATTCACTGCATCCCGGGCCAGGCGCCCCGCCGGTTGGCCCGGTTCCAGACCGTTGCGCTTCCGGGGCTTGACGCTATACGGTTGCCTGACTAGAACACGTTACAGTTTACGTGTCCGGGCGGACCGAGGAGCGGAAATGGCGAAGCGGGCGCCGCGCGGCGACGAAGCCGATTACGTCGTCGTCGGGTCGGGGAGCTCCGGTGCGGCGGTTGCCGGGCGGCTGGCGCAGTCCGGGGCCAGCGTGATCGTGCTCGAAGCGGGCAAGAGCGACGAGCAGCTGCTCGTCACCAAGCCCGGCATGGTCGCGCCGATGCACGCGGTGCCGCAGCTGAAGAAGATCGTCGACTGGGGCTACTACTCCGTTCCGCAGAAACACGTTCTAGATCGACGGATGCCGGTGCCGCGGGGCAAGGTCGTCGGCGGGTCCAGCTCCGTGAACGGCATGGTCTACGTTCGCGGGAACCGCGCCAACTTCGACTCCTGGGCCGCCGAGGGCAACGAGGGCTGGGACGCCGACAGCGTCAACGCCGCCTACAAGCGGATGGAGGACTTCGAGGACGGCGAGAACGCCTTCCGCGGCGCCGGCGGCCCCATCCGCATCACCCGCAACAAGATCCCGCAGGAAGGGACGCTGCAGTTCCTCGAGGCCACCGCCGACGCGATCGGCTGCGAGATCCTCGACGACTACAACGCCGAGTCGCAAGAAGGCGTCAGCCGGATGCAGCAGAACGCCGCCGACGGCCTGCGCTACAGCGCCTCGCGCGGCTACCTCCACCACGCGCCGTCCTCTCTCCAGCTCCAGTCGCGCGTGCTGGCGAAGAAGGTGCTCATCGAGAACGGCCGCGCCACCGGCGTCGAGGTGGTCGACGCCGACGGGAGCCGGCGCACGGTCCGGGCGGGCAAGGAGGTCATCCTCGCCGCCGGGGTCGTCGGGTCCGCGCAGCTGCTGATGCTCTCCGGGGTCGGCCACGCCGAGCACCTGAAGGAACACGGCATCGACGTCGTCGCCGACCTGCCCGTCGGGGACAACCTGCACGACCACATGTTCCACGCGCTGACCTTCCAGGTGTCCTCCAGCAAGCTCCGCGGCACGGCGCCGTTCTTCGCCCGCGGCCTGGCCAAGGAGCTGCTGCGGCCCGGCTCCACCTTCCTGGCCAACTCGGTCTTCGAGGCGGTCGCGTTCCTGCGCACCTCCCAGGCCGAAGCCGTCCCCGACCTGCAGCTGCACCTGCTGCCCTGGGCGTACGTCTCGCCCAACCAGGACGCCCCGATCCGGCACGCCGTCGACAAGCGCGGCGCGCTGACCGTCCTCACCACGCTGATCTACCCGAAGAGCCGCGGGACGCTGCGGCTCGCCTCGGCCGACCCGACGGCCGCGCCGCTCATCGACTTCCAGTACCTCGCCGACCCGGCCGACCTCGAAGTGCTCGGCGAAGGCTCTGAGATGGTCCGGGAGATCATGGCCTCGAAGGCCTTCGGCGGCGCCGTCAAGGAGGAGATCCACCCCGGCGAGAACCTCAAGGGCCAGGCGCTGCGCGACGCGATCCTCAACCGCGCGACGTCGGTCTACCACGGCGTCGGCACCTGCCGGATGGGCGTCGACGAGCTCGCCGTCGTCGGGCCCGACCTCAAGGTGCGCGGGGTCGACGCGCTGCGCGTCTGCGACGCCTCGATCATGCCGTCGATCACCGGCGGCAACACCAACGCGCCCTGCATCATGATCGGCGAGATGGGCGCCCAGCTGGTCCTCGGGAGCCGGTCATGACCCTCACCCCGGTCGGCCTCACCCGCCCGGCGTCGGTGACCGGCGCCTTCCTCGACCGGCTCGTCGCCCGCGTGCCGGGTTCGGCCGGCGCGACCTGGAAGCTGACCGAGGTCTACACCGGTGACGTCCTCGTCGAGCTTCCGCAATCGACGCCCGAAGACATCGAGCGGGCGTTCGCCGTCGCGCGCGAGGCACAGCGCAAGTGGGCCGCCACGCCGGTCAAGCAGCGGCTGGCCGTGTTCAAGCGGGCGCACACGCTGTTCGTCGACCACGCGCGGGACATCGCCGACCTCATCCAGGTCGAGAGCGGCAAGAACCGGCGGATGGCGATCGAGGAGACCTGCGACCCGCCGATGGTGATGAGCCACTACCTCAAGCGCGCGGCCAAGCTGCTCGCGCCGGTCAAGCGCGGCGGGCCGGTGCCGCTGGTGACGTCCTCGACCGAGGTCCGGCGGCCCAAGGGCGTCGTCGGCATCATCGCGCCGTGGAACTTCCCGTTCGCCACCGGCATTTCCGACGCCGTCCCGGCGCTGATGGCCGGCAACGCGGTCGTCCTGAAACCCGACAACAAGACCGCGCTCTCCCCGCTCTACGGCATCCGGCTGCTGGAGGAAGCCGGCCTGCCGGAAGGCCTGTTCCAGGTCGTCTGCGGCGAGGGCCCGGACGTCGGCCCGGCGCTGATCGACCAGGCCGACTACGTCATGTTCACCGGCTCGACGGCCACCGGGAAGGTGATCGGCGAGCGGGCCGGGCGCAACCTCATCGGCTGCTGCCTCGAACTCGGCGGCAAGAACCCGATGATCGTTCTGGACGACGCGGACATCGGCGAAGCCGTGCAGGGCGCGGTGTTCGGCGCGTTCGGCAACACCGGGCAGATCTGCATGCACGTCGAACGGATCTACCTGCCGGAGTCCCGCTACGACGAGTTCAAGGACGCGTTCGTGGCGCGCGCGAAGGCCCTCGACGTCCGCGCCGCGTACGACTTCGGGCCCGAGATGGGCTCGCTCGTGTCGGTGGACCACATGCGCCGCGTCAAGTCCCATGTGGATGACGCGGTCGCCAAGGGCGCGAAGGTGCTGTGCGGCGGCAAGCCCCGCCCCGACCTCGGCCCGGCGTTCTTCGAGCCGACGATCCTCGAGGGCGTCACGAAGGACATGCTCTGCGGCGTCACCGAGACGTTCGGCCCAGTGGTGGCGCTGCACACCTACCGCACGGTCGACGAAGCGGTCGCGCTGGCCAACGACACGGACTACGGCCTGAACGCGTCGGTCTGGAGCACCGACGTCCCGGCGGCCCGCGCGCTGGCGGCCCGCATCGAGTCCGGCAACGTGAACGTCAACGACGTCCTCGCGACGGCCTACGCGGCCAAGGGCACCCCGTCCGGCGGCGTCAAGAACTCCGGCGTCGGCGCCCGCCACGGCGACCAGGGCCTGCTCAAGTACACCGACGGGCAGAACCTGGCGGTGCTGAAGAAGCAGGTGATGGGCCCGCGGCCGGGACAGGGGTACGAAAAGTACGTCGAGAGCATGCTTTCCGGGCTCAAGACGCTGCGGAAGCTGCGCCTGCGCTAGCCGCGCGCCGTCAAAGATCGAGCACGAGCCGCGGCGAGCGGGCGCGGGACACGCAGAGCATCAGCACCTCGCTCTCCTCCCGCTCGGCCGCGGTCAGCACGGCGTCGCGGTGGTCCGGCGTCCCGCCGAGCAGGCCGGTTTCGCAGGTGCCGCACGTCCCTTCCCGGCACGACGACAGCACCGGCACCCCGGCTTCCTCGACGACGTCCAGGATCGACCGGTCCGCGGGCACGGCCAGCACTCGGCCCGACCCGGCGAGCTCCACCTCGAACGCCGTGCGCGGGCCGTCGTCCGGTTCCGGGGTGAAGCGCTCGACGTGGAGGTTCGCGAAGCCGAGTGCTTCCACCGCCGCCAGGAGCGGCGCCGGGCCGCAGCAGTACACCGCGGTGCCCGGCCCGACGGGCAGGCCGGCGAGGTCGAGCAGGCCGTCCTCGTCCTGCGGCCGGATCGTCACGCGGTCGCCGTAGCGGGCCAGCTCTTCGGTGAAGGCCATCGACGAGCGCGTCCGGCCGCCGTACACGAGCTGCCAGTCGCCGGCGCGTTCGAGCATCGGCAGGATCGGCGTGATGCCGATGCCGCCCGCGACGAACACGTACCGCTCGGCGGGCACCAGCGGGAAGTGGTTGCGGGGCGCCGACACCACGACGTGCTGCCCGGGCACCAGGTCGTCGTGCACGTACGCCGAGCCGCCGCGGCCGGCGGGCTCCCGCAGCACCGCGACCTGGTACGCCGAGGTGTCTCCGGGGCGGCCGCAGAGGGAGTACTGCCGCACGCCGCCGGGCAGCTCCACGTCGATGTGCGCGCCGGGGTCCCACGGCGGCAGCGGTCCGCCGCCCGGATCGCGCAACGTCAGGCGGACGACGTCGTCGGCCACCTTTTCCTTCTCTGCCACCAGGAGTTTCATCGGTGTCCTTCGGGGTGGGCGAGCAGCCAGTCCCAGAGCGCGACCGGGTCGTCGAAGTCCCGTTCGGCGCCGCAGTGGCAGATCGCGTGCAGCCAGTCGGTGCCGGGGACCCAGAGGACCCGGTTCACGGCGAAACCAGCCGCTGCAGCATCCGGCGCGCGGCCAGGCCGCCGGTGTCGATGTTGACCGAAAGTTCCTGGTAGCCCGCGGGTTCCGTGGCGATGACCCGCTCGAGGACGTCGAGTGCTTCGACGTCCTGCAGCACCACCGTGCGGTTGTTCTCGGCCAGGAACGCCGACACGCCCTCGTCGTCGAGCGCGAAATCCCGTGCCACGGCCCAGAAGTCGTGCGTCGAGTGCTCGGTCTCCGGCGTGATCGCGTAGACGACTTCGACGTGGAAGGCGTCGGGGTCGCTGCCGTCCGGCCGCGGCACGGACCCGACCGGCGCGATGCGGCTGTGCAGCTTGTACAGGCAGGGCGGGGTGTACTCGATGTCCTGCCAGCGCGCGATCCGGCCCTGGAGGCCGGTCGACTTGGCGTAGAAGGGCGGGCATTCCGCGTCGTCCATGTGCCGCGAGACGTAGACGATGCCGTTCTCCTCGTCGACTTCGGTCGTGATCGGCGTCGCGGCGACCTCCGGCGTGCCGATGTAGCCGCCGTGCAGGTAGGTCTCGTGGGACAGGTCGAGCAGGTTGTCGACCAGCAGCGAGTAGCGTGCCTTCAGCGGCTCCATCCCGGCGACGGTCGTGTAGCCGGGCGAGTCGAGGTACGGCGCTCGCGGGATCCGCGCGGCGTCGGCCTTCTCCGGGTCGCCGATGTAGATCCAGACGAAGGAGTCCTGCTCGACGACGGGGTAGCGCGGCAGGCGGGCGGTCCTGGGCACCCGGGTCTGGCCCGGTACCGCGACGCACTTGCCGTCCGCGCCGTAGGTGAAGCCGTGGTAGCCGCAGACGACCTGGTCGTCGACGAGCCGGGAAGGCTTCTGGGACAACGGGAACCGCCGGTGCACGCACCGGTCGGCCACGGCCGTCACGCTCCCGTCGCGGGTCCGCCAGAACAGGACCGGCTCGCCGCACACGGTGCGGCTGAACAACTCCGCGCCGATTTCGGATCCGTAGGCGGCGACGTACCACTGGTCGCGGGGAATGGCGCTCATCGGAGTTCGTCCTCTCGTGGCGGGGACCCCAGCCTGAGCGGGCGGGCCCCTCGCCGCGAAGGGCGTTTCCATAAGTCGGAAAGCTCAGCCGAGAGCGCGGGAGATCGCGCGGGCGCTCGTGCGGACCAGCGGGGCCAGCGCGTGCGGCGACGCGCTGCCGTACCGCACGACGAGGGAGACCGCCGCGACCACCTGCCCGCGGGCGTCGTGGATCGGGGCGCCGACCGAGAGGCTGTCGAGGGTCACCTGGCGCTCGCTGATGGAGAACCCGTGGGTGCGGACGTCGGCGAGCAGGTGCCGCAGGCGGTCCGGGTCGGTGACGGTTTCCGCCGTGTAGCGCTCGATCCGGCCGGCGAGGACGTCTTCCTGCACGTCGGCGGGCGCGTGGGCGAGCAGCACGAGCCCGACACCGGTCGCGGTCAGCGCGAACCGGCCGCCGACGCGGGTCAGGACGGGGACCGCGCCCGAGCCGGCGATCCGTTCGATGAACACCACCTCGGTGCCTTCGCGGACGGCGAGCTGGACGTTCTCCCGCGTGATCTGCGAGAGGTCTTCGAGGAACGGCAGGGCGCGTTCGCGCAGGCCCAGGCCGCGCGGGGCGAGCGAGCCCAGCTCCCACAGCCGCAGCCCGACCCGGTAGACGCCCGATTCGTCCCGTTCGAGCGCGCCCCACGCGCAGAACTCGCGCAGCAGCCGGTGCGCGGTGGCGGCGGGCAGCCCGGCCCGGCGCGCGACCTCGCTGAGCCGGAGTTCGGGGTGGTCGGGGGAGAAGGCTTCGAGCACCTTGAGGGCGCGGCCGAGCACCGGCCCGGTGGCCCCGGGAACCCGACCTCGATGCGGCACGGCTACCACCCCTGGGCGAGGGTGCGGATCTTGAACAGGTCGATCGCGCGGTGGACGCGGACCGTCTTGATCGAAACGCCGGCGTACGCGGCCGGCCTGGCGAGGGGGATCACCCTGCCATGATGCCGCGCATGGGCAGGGCCGCAGACTCGCCGATGACGTGAATGACTCATTCCTGTCGCCGGACGACATGAATGAGTCATTCACGTCGTCCGCCGGGGCGTGTCGGGGAGCCGTCCGCGCGCGCCGTGTCAGACTTCGCGGCGATGGTCACCCCAGCCGATCTTGCCGACCTGCTCGAATGCGAGCACCGCAGTCTGCTCCAGCAGGCCTGGGCCGCGGGCCTGCCCGGC
>NZ_JAAGNB010001471.1:0-6382 GCF_010550475.1 Amycolatopsis sp. SID8362 | reverse complement strand
CCCTGCTCGGCGGGCCCGTCGACGCGCAGGTAGCGGGTCGGCGTGATGTCGGCCGGGCTGGGCGCGGTCGTCATGTGGTCGGGGATCGCGGGCACGTGGCTCGTCGAGACCGTCTTCGGCAGCCCGGTCCGCTGCCACGGCGGGGGCGGCAGCGGCGCGGGCCGGGGCGACTCCACGCGCTGCGGCGGCGCGACGGGGTGCACCGGCGTGGGGTGGCTGGCGGGGTTCGCACTCCGCCAGGTGTCACCCGGACGGCGTAGCGGTGACGGCACCGGTGACGGGACCGTCGAACCGGAGGCCTGCGCGAGCAGCTCATCCCGCTGTTTGCGGTGGTCAGCGGGCTCGATGCGACCCTCGGCAAGCTCCGCGTCGAGACGGCGAAGCTCTTCCTGCCAGCTCATCCAAGGACCCCCATCCACCGTTCGGGGCATCAGTCTGGCACGCGCTGCCGACCTGCGAGGTTGCGGTTTGAGGTTGATCGGCAACGTAGCGCAAGTCGGCCGCTTTCGGGAGTCCCTTCGCGGGTCACCCGTCGAGCGGCCGAAAAGTGTCGTACATATGTTCTAAAATTGGCGTTGTCCAGGGGAGATGCCGCTCGCGACCGCGAGCGGCGTGATGGAGGAAGGCAGGGCCATGGCCTACATCACCCTGTCCACGTTCGTGGGCTACAGCGCGAGTTCCGGTCCGTCGCGGTCGTCGTTCGTCCGGCGGCAGCGGAGGCAGTACGAAGACCCGGCGCGAGCGGCGTTCAACTACTACCGGCGGGCGGCCAACGCGGTGCGGTCCGGCCGGGCGGCGAACCAGGACGAGGTGGCGCTGCGCGCGCTCGTCAGCGCCGCCGACGACCGGACGAAGCCGCACTACGCGGCGATAGCCGACGGCTGGCTGCGGTACCTCGGCCGCAAGTCGCCGAGGCTGGTCGAGGTCGGCCGCGGCCGCTGCCGGATCGGCGAGCTGGAGATCGGCGTCAGCCCGCAGATGGGGCTCCGCAAGAGCGACGGCCGCCGGTTCGCGACCTGGCTCTACTTCAAGGAGGAGCCGTTGACGAAGTCGTCGGCCCAGCTCGCGCTGTGGGTGCTGGAGCAGGCGATGCCCGACGTCCTGCCCGGCGGCGAGGCGCTGGTGATCGACGTCCGCCGCGCGAAGGAATACCAGCTCTCCGCCCGTGATCGCGAGCGGCTGAGGCCCTGGGCACGCAGCGAGGCGTCGGCGTTCCTCACCCTCTGGGACGCCGCCTGAGCCGGGGAGGCGCCGGGTGGTCCCGGCGCCTCCCCTAGCATCGCCCCCGAGCGTTCAGGGGGGCGACGATGAGACTGGTCGCGGGGCGGTACGCGATCTCGGCCGAGCTCGGCCGCGGCGGGATGGGCGTGGTCTGGCGCGCCGAAGACCAGGTGCTCGGGCGCCCGGTCGCGCTGAAGGAACTGGCCACCCCGCCGGGCACGAACCTCGAGCGCGTCATGCGCGAAGCCCGGACCGCGGGGCGGCTCAACGACCCCGGCGTCGTCACGGTGTACGACGTCGTCAGCGAGCACGGCGCCACGTTCATCGTGATGGAGCTGGTCGTCGCGCCCACGCTCGCGGACGTCGTCGGCCGCGAAGGCGCGCTGGCGAACGACCGCGTCGCCGCGCTCGGCCTGCAGGTGCTCAGCGCGCTCGAAAGCGCGCACCGGGCGGGCATCGTGCACCGGGACGTCAAGCCCAGCAACATCATGGTGCTGCCCGGCGACCGCGTGAAGCTCGCCGACTTCGGCATCGCGCGGGCCATGGACGACCCGGGCCTGACGCAGACCGGCGGCGTCATGGGCTCGCCCGGCTACATGGCGCCCGAGCTGTTCGCCGGCGCCGGCCCGGCTCCCGCGTCGGACCTCTGGTCGCTCGGCGCGACGCTGTTCCACGCCGCCGAAGGGCGCGCGCCCTTCCAGCGCACCACCACGGCCGCGACGCTGCACGCGATCATGTACGACCAGCCGGTGCTGGAACGCTGCCGCGGCCCGCTCGCCGACGCCGTCCGCGGCCTGCTCACGCAGTCCACTTCGGACCGGCTGACCGCGTCGGGCGTGCGCGGGCTGCTGGAAACCGCGCGCACGGCGATCACCGACTCGCCGACGCAGGCCGTGGACCCGGCGTCGCTGCCGACGATCGTCTTCGAACCGGTGACCGCGAAGGTCGCCGCGCCGTCACCGACCACAGTGGACTGGGACCGGCCGCGCAAGAAGCGGCTCCCGCTGGTGCTGGCCGGCGTCGCGGCGGCCGTGGTCGTCGCGCTCGGCGCGATCTTCCTGCTCAAGCCGTCGGCGCAGACCCCGGTGGCGGCCGCGGGGGTGACGTCGGAGCAGTCGTCCGCGCCGTCGAAGACCACCTCGCCCAGCCACAAGAAGTCCTCGGCACCGCCGTCCACGAGCGCGTCCGCCTTGCCGGGCGCGAGTTCGGCCGCCACCCCGCCGCCGTCGTCGTCGAGCGCGGGGGAGAAGCCGGATCCGGCCAAGGTGCCGCTGACCCGGTTCCACCACCCCGAAGGCGGCCACTTCAGCGGCACCAAGAAGGTCGGCCCGCCGGCGGGCTTCACCAAGGAGGGCGTCTTCGGTTCGCTCGTCGCGACGGCCGAGCCGGGTACGCGGAAGCTGTTCGCCTGCAAGGTGAAGGACCAGAAGGACTGGTTCAGCTCGACCGACCAGAGCGGCAAGTGCGAGGGCCAGCAGGCACTCGGCCTGCTCGGGTACCTCTACGCCAACCCGCCGTCCTGGGCGGCCGCGCGGGCGCTGTACCGCTGCAACGCGGGCGCGAGCCACTTCGACTCCCTCGACGCCGGCTGCGAGGGCAAGACGAAGGAGTTCCTGATGGGTTACGTCGTCAGCTGAAGCAGCACGTCGGCGACCAGCTCGGGCCGCGTGACGAACGGGTGGTGCGCCACCGGCAGTTCTACGACGTCGGTCGCGCGGCCGGCGTGTTCCCGCTGCTTCTCCGGCGGCGTCGCGAGATCGTCCGCGCAGACGAGGTAGGTCGACGGCTTGCCGCGCCAGGCGGCTTCGGTCGTCCGCTGGCCGAACACGGCCTCGTTCTGCGCGGCGAGCCGCGCGGCGGCCGCGGCGTAGGTGGCGTCGTCGAAGTCCTGGGCGAACAGCGGCCGCACGAGCTCTTCCCGGACGCTCGCGGTGCCGTCGCCGTGGCTGACGTGCCGTGGCTCGCCGCCGCCGAAGTCCGCGAGCGCCTCGCCGACGTCCGGCAGGAACGACGTCACGTAGATCAGCCGGTGCACCGCGGGGTGCCGGCCGGCCTGTGTGATCACCATCCCGCCGTAGGAATGTCCGACGAGCAGAACGGGCTCGTCGGACGCGTCGAGCAGCGCGCGAACGGCCGCGGCGTCGTCGAAGAGATCACCGCGCGGCTCGGCCTCGCAACTCGGCAGCACGGCCGTTGAGCTGCGCAAACCGTGGCGCGCGAGGACGTCCGCGGTCGGCTGCCACCACCAGGCGCCGTCCCGGACGAAGGCGCCGTGGACGAAGACGATTCGCATGGTGACAAGCTGGCACAACCCACCCGGTCGAGTGACACAGTTCGCGGCGAGCGGACGGGGACTGGACAAACCGAGGGGCGAACACGAAGCTTTCGCGTGTTCTTCCGTGCCTGGCCGACTTCGAGGTCCTCAAAGTGAATGCTGCCTGGGAAGCCGTCTCCCGCGTCGTGGACGAGCCCGCCTGGTACTGGGTGTACGACAAGCTGGGGTTCTGGCCGAGCACCTACGCCCACGCCTGGCCGGGCTTCCGCGAGCCGGCGCCGTCGCGCACCTGGGACCTCTCGCCCGGCGACCTCGACCGCGCGTCGGCCGAGTTCCGCCTCGGCCCGTACGCGGTCGAGGAGCACCAGGTGGCCGCCATCGCGCTGGCCGCGTTCCGCGAGGTCTGCGGCCCGGACGACTGGCTGTGGGCGCTGCACTGGCAGCACCAGTCCTACCGCGTCCGCCCGCACCTGATGACCGAAGGCGCCCGCTGGCCGGTGCCGGCGTTCCCGCGCGCGGACTACCACCTGTTCCTGGCGTCCGACTTCTCGTTCGGCACGCTCGGCCACCCGTGGGAGCGCACGCTCTGCGTCTTCGGCGAGAAGCTGGTGCCGGCGTTCGAGCGCCACGGCGAAGGCGTGCTGACCAACGTCCTGCGCCGCGACGGAAAGCCGTCCGCACTGGCCCGCTGAGCCCTTGCTACCGTTCTGCGGGTGTTCGAATTCCACGGCTGGGTGACCATCCAGGCGACCGCGAGCGGCGACGACGACGCGGCCCTCCTGGAGCGCCTGGTCGACCGCGTCCACCGCGCCATCCGCGACGCCGGCGACTTCGACCTGATCGACCTCCGCTGGAGCGGGGGCATGCCGATGCTCCACATCGCGGGCTTCGACAAGCACGGCGGGCGCGGCCTGGAACTGCTCGACCTCTTCACCCGGGTCGGTGAACTGGCGGCGGGCTCGTACGGCCTGCTCCACGTCTGGGACGACCAGGACACCGAGCACGACAACGAGTTCCGCGTCTACCGCATGGCCCGTGGCCAGGTGACCGAACGCGAAGACCCCCACCTGACCCCGGTCGCCCCGACGGTGCTGGACGTCTACGAGCTGTAGCCACTTCGCAACCGCGCCTGAGTAGTACTGCTCAAGACGCCGGGGCCGCCGGACGAGACCGTGGTCACATGACCAAATCCGGCACCACGTCCCCCACCACGACGGCCTTCTACATCCAGGCGGCGCTCTCGTTCGGCCTGGCGCTCGCGGCGGTCACCGGCGGGATCGCGTACCTCCCGGTCGACGGCTGGGTCCGCGGCTTCCTCGCCCTCGGCATGCTCTACCTGGTCACCTCGACGTTCACGCTCGCCAAGTGCGTCCGGGACAGACAGGACGAGACCTCGGTGGTCTCCCGCGTCGACCAAGCCCGGCTCGACAAGCTCCTCGCCGAGCACGACCCCTACAAGACCCACGCGGTGTGACCCCTTGTGACAGCGATCACGCACCCCCGAAAGACTGAAGGCCGCCTCCCGGACGAACCGGTAGACGGCCTTCGATCTTGAGCGGATGACGGGATTCGAACCCGCGACCCTCACCTTGGCAAGGTGATGCGCTACCAGCTGCGCTACATCCGCACTGCCTTGCTGATGGGAAGACTCTATACCCTCCCCCGAGTGGGCCGAACGCCGGGTCCCCCCATGCCCTGACCCGGTGCTTCGGTGTCACAGCTGGCGTACAAGGGGTGACGACGGCTGATTCCCTCCGTATGGTGTCCCCATTCGACCGAATGGGGAGACCTTCGGGGAGGAGGTGTCGGGCCGGATGACCGAGCTGGGCACGGTGCCGCCACCAGCGGCCTCGGAATCCGACGAGCAGGCACTGCTGCAACGGCTCCGCAACGGCGAAGACGCCGCGTTCGGGGAGCTGTTCGAGCTGCACGCCGCCGCCGTCCGCCGGCTCGCGCAGAGCCTGGCCGCCGACCGGTCCGAGGCCGAGGACATCACCGCGGAGACGTTCTTCCGCGTGCTGCAGGCCCTTCGCCGCGGCGCCGGCCCCCGCGACTACGTCCGCGCCTACCTGCTCACCGTCGCCCGCCGCGTTTCGTGGGAGTGGCACGGGGCCCGCCGCGACGTCCCGGTCTCCGACGACGAACTCACCTTCCGCGCCGGCGCGGGCGCGGACACGCACGCCCGCACCGCGGAGCACACGCTGATCACCACCGCGTTCACCAGCCTGCCGGAGCGCTGGCGGACGGTGCTGTGGCAGACCGAGGTCGAGGGCGAGCAGCCCGCCATGGTCGCGCCGCACTTCGGGCTGAGCGCGAACGCCACCGCGGCGCTGGCCCGCCGGGCGCGCCAGGGGCTGCGCGCGGCGTACCTGCAGGCCCACCTTTCGGTGAACCGCGGGCCGGACTCGTGCCGCGCGGTCGTCGAAAAGCTCGGCGGGTTCACCGCGGGCAGCGTCACCGGTGCCGAGGCCGAGCGGATCAAGGCGCACCTGCACGGCTGCGCGTCGTGCCGCGCCACCCAGGACGAGCTGCGCGACGTCTGTTCGTCGCTGCGCGCGCACGCCGGTGTGCTGGTGCTGCTGGTGCCCGCCGCCGCGTCGCTCGGCGGAAGCGGGGTGCTGGCCGGGCTCGGCACGACGATCAAGGGCGTCCTGGTCGGGTCGAAGGTCAAGATCGGGCTCGCGCTGGCGTCGACCGCCGCCGTGGGCGCGGTCGGCGTCGCGGCCGGTCCGGTGCTGTTCGGCTCGACGCCGGTCCAGGACGTCGGCCTGACCGGCGGCGCCCCGGAACTGGTGGTGGTGCCGCCGACCGAGACGCACCACGAACCGCCGCCGCAGCCGCAACCCGATCCCCGGATCGGCATCGGCGTGCTCAACGGCCGCGGCA
>NZ_JAAGNB010001425.1:0-6296 GCF_010550475.1 Amycolatopsis sp. SID8362 | reverse complement strand
GATCAGGGCGGGCCGCAGCGGCTCCGGCCAGTACCCGGCTTCCTCGTCGAGGTCGCCCGCCAGCAGCTCGCGCACGACGACGTCCTGCTCGGCGCCCGCGAGCAGCCGCGGCGGCGGGAGCTCTTCGGCCATCGCCTCCAGCCGCAGCAGCGAGTAGGCGTAGGAGTGCACGGTGCGCACGAGCGGCTCGCGGACGGTCCGGGGCAGCGGCCGCGCCAGGTCCGGGTCGGCGGTGAGGCGGCGCGTGATGTCGGCGCGCAGGGCGTCCGCGGACTTGCGGGACGTGGTGAGCACCAGCACGCTCTCGGGGTCCACGCCCTCGGCGATGCGGCGGGTGGCGGCCGAGGCGAGCAGCGCCGTCTTGCCGGTACCGGGTCCGCCGAGCACACGCCGGAACCCGCCGGGCGCGGAGAGCACCCGCCGGGCGCCTTCGTCCCAGGTGAACGTGGGTGCGTCGGGGACCGGCGCGCGCACCAGCCGCGCGTCCGCCCGCACCGTTCGCCTCCCGTTCACCCCGCGATGGAACCACGTCCGGAGTAGTGGGTGCGGCACCGGCACGGGTTAGCGGTGGACGGCTACGAAAAGTGTCGTACCCCTACGGCAGAGTGTCGGTATGGACGACGTTCTGCACGAGCGCGTGCGGGAGATCATCGAGTCGGTGCCGGCCGGCAAGGTGGCGACGTACGGCGACATCGCGGCGCTCGCGGGCGCGCCTTCGCCGCGGATGGTGGGCGCCATCCTCGCGGAGGACGGGCACGACCTGCCGTGGCACCGGATCCTGCGCGCGAACGGCACCCCGGCGCCGCACCTGGTCCACGACCAGCTGGAGCGGTTGCGCGCGGAAGGGGTGCTGGCCGACGGTCAGCGCGTGGACCTGCGGAAGTACCGCTGGAAGCAAGGAGGTGACGAGGATCCCGGCCCGGAAGGGCTGTTCTGAGACCCAACCCTTAGGTTAGCCTCGCCTAATGACGACGCAGGCGGAGCGCACCACCCTGACCCACCACCGTGCCTCGGTCACGGCGGTCCGGCCGCTGTCGCCGCACCTGGTGCGCGTGACGCTCGCCGCGGAGACCTTCCGCGAGCTGGTGCCGCAGGCGCCCGACCAGTACGTCAAGCTCTTCTTCCCGCTCGCCGGGCAGGCGGAGCCCGTGCTGCCGGAGACCGCTTCCGACGTCATGTCCTGGTACCGCACGTACCTGGCGATGCCGGACGACGTCCGGCCCCCGATGCGCACGTACACGGCCCGGGCGATCCGGCCGGAAGCGGCGGAGGTCGACGTCGACTTCGTCCTGCACGGCGACGAGGGCCCGGCGTCGGCGTGGGCGTCCCGGGTCCGGCCGGGCGACCGGGTGGCGTTCATGGGCCCGTACGGCCTGTACGCGCCTCCGCCCGCCACCGACTGGCAGCTGCTGGTCGGCGACGAGACGGCGCTGCCCGCGATCG
Source organism: Amycolatopsis sp. SID8362 (assembly GCF_010550475.1). Lineage (NCBI taxonomy): Bacteria > Bacillati > Actinomycetota > Actinomycetes > Pseudonocardiales > Pseudonocardiaceae > Amycolatopsis > Amycolatopsis sp. SID8362. The sequence goes on along the minus strand of NZ_JAAGNB010001425.1, from coordinate 4,853 downwards.
GCGCGATCGTCGAGCAGCTGCCCCGGGGCGCGCGGGCGTCGGTGTACGTCGAGCTGGCGGACCGGGCGGACCGGCAGGCGTTCGACACCCTCGGCGCGGTCGAGGTCCACTGGGTGCTGCGCGGCTCGCGGCCGTTGGGCGAGGCGTTGCTGGACGCGGTGCGTGGGGCGGCGTTCCCCGGCGGGACGCCGTACGCGTGGGTGTCCGGCGAGGCCAGCGTGGTGAAGCTCGTGCGACGGCACCTGGTGCGGGAGCGCGAGGTCGACAAGCGGTCGATCTGCTTCACGGGTTACTGGCGGCGCGGGCTGAGCGAGGAGGCCGCGGGCCGGGAAGCGGTCCGCGCCGCCGAGGCGGGTGAGGTCCCGGCCGAGGAGGACTGACTAGTCCGGCACCGAGAGGGTCGAGACCAGCAGCTTCACCAACGCTCCCAGCCGCTGGCGCTCCGGCTGCACCGTCCGGATCCCCGCCTCCTCCAGCGGGGCCGCGGTCACCGGGCCCACGCACGCGACCACCACCGGCCCCCGCAGCGCCGCCACCAGAGCCTCATACCGCCCGTACGACCGCGCCAGCGCCAGGAAGTTCGCCGCCGCCGGGGCGCTCGTGAAGGCCAGCGCGCCCAGCTCGCCCGCGACCGCCGCGTCGATCAGGTCGTGCACCGGGCGGACGTCCGGCGGGGAATGCCACCGGTACGGCTGCACCTCCACCAGCGACGCCCCGGTCAGCGACGACGTGTGCGCGGGCAGCGGCGTCCCGTGCAGCTGGACCGCCACCCGCGCGCCGGCCACGCCCGCCTCGGCCAGTGCGCCGAACAGTTCCGCGTTCGACTCCGACTCGGCCGAAAAGGCCTCCCGCAGGCCGGCCCCGCGGACCGCGCCGACCGCTTTCGGGCCGCGGGCGTAGATCCGGGACTCGCGCAGCCGGTCGAGCAACGGCTCGCGCAGGCCCCACCCGGCCGCCGCGTCGAGCCAGCCGCGGAAGCCCGCGCCCGTCGTCACCACCGTGAAGGCGACCGGCTCGGCCAGGACCGCTTCGGTGGCCGAACGCAGCGCGGGGTCCGATTCCAGCGGGACGATGGTGATCGTCGGCGCGTGGCGGACCTCGGCGCCGTAGCGTTCGAGGGCCGCGATGAAGTCCTCGGCCCGGCGTTCGGCCGTGACGCCGATGGCGATCCCGCTCAGCTCACCCATACTTCGCGCCCATCTCTTCGATCGCTTTGGCCAGCTCCGCCCGCAGGTCCGCCGGTTCGAGGACCTCCAGGTGCGGCCCGAAGCGCAGCAGCTCGCCGATGGCCGGTTCGCCGCGTTCCACCGGCAGCTCCACGGTGAGCCAGCCGTCCGCGTCCGGTTCGCCCGGGGCCGAGCGCAGCGCGCGGGCCCCGACCGCGCCCGCGTAGAACGGTACGAGAGCCTGCGCCCGCGGCGACAGCCGCACCACGGCCACGCGCGGGAACATCCGGCGTTCGAACTGCTCCGACCACTCCTGCCAGTACCGCGCGAGGTCGAACCCGGCCGGCCGCTCGAACGCCTCGCCGAGGTCCTCCAGCGCCAGCACCCGCGAGATCCGGTACGTCCGGTCGGACCCTTCGCACCGCGCCGCGAGGTACCAGTTGCCCGCCTTGAGGATCAGTCCCAGCGGCTCGACGTCCCGCTCGACGACGCGCTGGCCCCACCGCTCGTAGCGGATCCGGATCCGGTGCGACGACCACACGGCGTCGGCGACGGCGGACAGCGTCGGCAGGCTCTCGATCCCCCGGTGCCAGCCGGGGACGTCCAGGTAGAACCGCTCGGCGACGCGCCCCGCCCGGTCGCGCAGCTCCGGCGGCAGCGCCGCGTACAGCTTGAGCTGCGCCGCCGCGAGGACCGTCCCGAGGCCCAGCTCGGCGGCGGCCACCGGCAGCCCGGCCAGCGACAGCGACTGCGCCTCTTCCTCGGTCATCCCGGTGAGCCGCGTGCGGTAGCCGTCGACCAGCCGGTAGCCGCCGGTCCGCCCGCGGTCGGCGTACACCGGGACGCCGGACGCCGAGAGCGCGTCGATGTCCCGGTAGATCGTCCGCACCGAGACTTCGAGCTCCTCGGCCAGCTCTTCGGCCGTCATCCGGCCGCGGTTCTGCAGCAGCAGGAGGACGGACAGGAGACGGCTCGCACGCATACCCGGAATTTTGGCAGAAATACCTGACACAAGCTGACAGGTATCCCCGGCAGAGTGACTCCCATGAACGGATTCACCACGAAGAACTGGGAAGAGAAGATCGTCAGCGGCACCGAGGGCGGCCCGCGGGTGGCCTACGCGCACGCCTCTTTCGCGTACGAAGGCGTCCTCGAGGGCGAGTCGGTCTGCGACCTTCTGCTGTACTACGCGGGCGAAGGCTACGAGAGCGGCGAGACGACGTCGCCGAGCTTCGAGCGCTTCGAGGGCAAGGTCGGCGGTCGCGAAGGGACGTTCATCGTGCGCCACGAGTACACGTTCGACGCCAAGGGCATCGCGTCGACCTTCACCGTCGTCCCCGGCTCGGGCACCGGCGGGCTGGCCGGGCTCACCGGCTCCGGCACCGCCGGCGGCGCGCTGGGCGAGGACAAGGTCGGCTACACCTTCGAGTACACGTTCTAGGAGCCGCACGTGGACCGCCGCCAGGTACTCGCCTACCGCATCGCCGAGCACGGCCTGCACCGCACCGCGCGGGACCTGGCCGACCTCGCCGTCGTCCGGGCCGGGCTGCAGGACAGCATGCGCGACACCGCGCTGCTCGCCCTCGTGGCCCGGCTGGACGGCGAGGTGTCCCTCGTGGACGATCCGCGGCTGGTGCTCGCCTGGACGTTGCGCGGCGCGCCGCACTTCCACCTCGGCCTCGCCGAGGTGACGCGGGCACTGGTGCCGCTCGACGACGCGGACGCGCTCGCCCGGATGCTCTGGCAGCGCAAGGAACTGGCGGCGACCGGCCAGGCGGCGGCCGACGTGGTTTTCACGGCGGCGGCCGCGCTGCGCAAGGTCGTCACCAAGCCGATGACGAAGGGCGCGGCGAGCACCGCGGTGACGAAGGCGCTGCCGCCGTCGTTCTCGCGGTGGTGCCGGGGGTGCGGCGCGACCCACATCCAGGAACAGCTGATGCGCATCGCGGCCCCGCACGCGGGCGTCCGCCTGGTCGCGGGTGCTTCCCCGGCGACGCTGGCCCCGCTCGAAGGCCGGGGCCGGATGCGCCGCACGCCGGACCCGGCGGCCGCGACGAAGGTGGTCGAGGACTACCTGCGGCTCAACGGCCCGGCGACCCCGGGCGAGGCGGCGGAGTTCGTCGGCACCGCGAAGGCCGTCGTGGACCGGACGTGGCCGGCGGACCTGGCCGAGGTCGAGGTCGAAGGACGGCGGAAGTACCTGCCCGCCGCCCAGCTGCCCGCCTTGGAGAACCCGCCGGAGCCCGACCTGGTGCGGTTGCTGCCCCCGCTCGACCCCTTCATCCAGGCCCGCGACAAGACCCTGCTGGTCCCGGATCCCGCGCGCCGCAAGGAGGTCTGGAAGATGCTGGGCAACCCCGGCGTCCTCCTCGCGGACGGCGACATCGCGGGCACTTGGCGCACGAAGGGCAGCGGCGCGAAGCTGACGTTCACGGTGACGGCGTTCGACCCCCTCCGCCCGCCGCTGCGCGAGGAGGCCGAAGCCGAAGCCGCGCGGGTCGCGGCGGCGCGGGGGTTCGAGAAGCACGCCGTCTCCTGGGTCGGCTGACGGTCACCGGGCGGCGGCGTCGATGTCGCCGTAGGCGGTGGTCGCCTGGATGGTCAGGCCCGGCGTGCCCCCGGTGTTCTTGAGGGCGTTGCGGATCCGGCCGTAGGTGGTGCCGGCGTCGAGGGACGCGGACACGCCGGTGGCCGCGCCGACCGTGATGTCGCCGGCCTGGGTGCTCAGGACCAGGTTGCCGCGCACGGCTTCCGCGATCCGGATGTCGCCCTTGCCGGTGGTGATCTCCGCCGGGCCGGTGAGGCGCCCGACCGAGACGTCGCCGGCGTGGGCGGTGAGGCGGAGGCTCGCGGCCTCGTCGATCACGACGCCGCCGTGCGCGCCTTCGACGGTGACGTCGCCGAGGCGGCCGACGCCCCGCAGCTCGACGCTCGCGGCCTTGGCCCGGACGTCGGAGCCGGCGGGCAGCGCGACGGTCACGTCGAGAGCGCCGGACGGGCCGAAGTACTGGTTCTTGACGACGCCCTCGATCCGCAGGACACCGTCGGAGAAGCCGACCTCGACCTGCGAAGCGGCCTTCACGTCCCGGCTCTTCGACGGGTCGGCGGGCAGGATCTCGACGGTGGTCTCGCCCGCCTCGGCGGCGACGAACCGGACGCGGCCGGCGGCGATGTCGAGGACGGTGGCGATCGGGGCGGGGGTGGTGAAGTTCTGCATCGTGGGGCTCCTGGTGTCTCGGTTTCGGTGTGTGAAGCCACCTTCGCCGGGCCCGCTGACACCGGATCGCCACCGCGCTGACACGCCCGCTGACACGCCGGTCAGGCGTCCACGGCCAGCCGGTACCCCCGCTTCACCACCGTCTGGACGACCTTGCCGCCCCCCAGCGACGTCCGCAGGCGGCCGATCGCCGTCTCCACCGCGTGCTCCTCGCCGCCGCCCGGCAACGCCGAGATCAGCTCGCGGCGGGACACCACCCGGCCCGGCGACGCCGCCAGTGCGCGCAGCAGCGCCATCGGCGCCGGCGCCACCTCCCGCCAGTCACCGTCCACAATGGCCGCTTGGCCGCGCAGTTCGATTTCCCGGCCGCCCGCGGAGAACCGCGGCGACCGCGTCACCAGCGTCTCGGCCACCGTGCGGGCCAGCGCGCCGATCCGCGCCCGGTGCGGCTGAACCGTCGGCACCCCCAG